>JBDIAU010000319.1:0-3406 GCA_039812565.1 Beutenbergiaceae bacterium | reverse complement strand
GCCTCGCACAGGATCTGGAAGCCGTTGCAGATGCCGAGGACGGGCAGGCCGCCGCGGGCCGCCTCGACCACCTCGGTCATCACCGGGGCGAAGCGCGCGAGGGCGCCGCAGCGCAGGTAGTCGCCGTAGGAGAAGCCTCCGGGCAGGACGACGGCGTCGACGCCGCGCAGGTCGGCGTCGGCGTGCCAGAGGGCGACCGGCTCGCCGCCGGCGAGCCGGACCGCCCGGGCGGCGTCGCGGTCGTCGAGCGAGCCCGGGAAGGTCACGACGCCGATCCTCGCGGCGGCGAGCGTGGCCATCAGGCGAGGTCCTCGACGGCGGCGACCCGCACGACGTCCTCGATGACGGGGTTGGACAGGATGACCTCGGCGGCGCGCCGGGCGGCGGCGAGGACCTCGTCGGTGACCGGGCCGTCCACCTCGAGCTCGAACCGCTTGCCCTGGCGGACGTCGGTGAACCCGGCGACGCCGAGGCGGGGCAGCGCGTGCGCGACGGCCTTGCCCTGGGGGTCCAGGATCTCGGGCTTGGGCATGACCTCGACGACGACGCGTCCCATCGGTGCTCCCTGCTCAGGCGCGTCCGGGACCGCCGGACCGCGCGACGACTGGCCCCAGCCTATCGTCGCGTCCGTCGCTCCCCGCCCGGCCGGCGGCCGGGCGGGCCGTGACGCGCGCCGCACCGGGCGGGTCCGGGACGAGCGTCCCTCGCCGCGGACGGCGACATGCGCTCGTGCGGCGTCCGACGGCGCCCGGGACGCGACACGAGGTCACGGTCCGGTCACCTCCCTTGACTTCCGGCAGTGGCCGGACAAAGGTGTGGACAACCCCCTGAGACCGGTCCCATCCAGGACACTGGGGGCGGTGGGACCGGTCCCACGGGGCCCAACGGGCCCTGGCTCGCGCTGCCAGGGACGAAGACGGCGCGCCTCCCGCGCCTTGACGAAGGAGTCTGAAGTGCGCACATCCACCAGGCCACGGCTGGCGGTCGCCGCCGGTACGGCGGCCGTCGCCCTCGTCGCCGCAGGCTGCAGCAGCTCGAGCACGGCCGCCTCCGACGAGTCGGGCGACGGGGAGGTCACCCTCACCGTCGCGACGTTCAACGAGTTCGGGTACGAGGAGCTCTTCGACCAGTACATGGAGGAGAACCCGAACGTCACGATCGTCCACCGGAAGGCCGCCACCTCGAACGAGGCGCGCGACAACCTCACCACCCGGCTCGCCGCCGGCTCGGGCCTCGCCGACATCGAGGCGGTCGAGGTCGACTGGCTGCCCGAGCTCATGCAGTACTCCGACCAGTTCGTCGACCTGTCCGACCCCGAGCTCGAGGGCCGCTGGCTGGACTGGAAGGCCGCCCAGGCGACGACGCCGGACGGCCAGCTCATCGGCTACGGCACGGACATCGGCCCCGAGGCCATCTGCTACCGCTCCGACCTCTTCGAGGCGGCCGGCCTGCCCACCGACCGCGCCGAGGTCGCCGACCTCCTCGGCACCTCGTGGGAGGACTACTTCGCCGCCGGCGAGCAGTTCTCGGCGCAGTCCGAGGTGCCGTGGTTCGACTCCGCCCAGGCGATCTACCAAGGCATGATCAACCAGGTCGAGAACGCCTACGAGGAGTCCGACGGGACCCCGATCCCGCTCGCCGACAACACCGAGGTCCAGGACCTCTACGAGCAGGTCCTCGCCGCCGGCGTCGACGACGGGCTCTCCGCGCGGCTCGCCCAGTGGAGCGAGGACTGGACCAACGCCTTCCAGAACGACGGCTTCGCGACCATGCTCTGCCCCGCCTGGATGCTGGGCGTCATCGAGGGCAACGCCGCCGGCGTCGAGGGCTGGGACGTCGCGAACACCTTCCCGAACGGCGGGGGCAACTGGGGCGGCTCGTTCCTCACGGTGCCCACCCAGAGCGAGAACCCCGAGGCGGCGCAGGCCCTGGCCGCCTGGCTGACCGCGCCGGAGCAGCAGCTCGTCGCGTTCCAGTCCAAGGGCACGTTCCCGAGCCAGGTCGAGGCCCTGGACAGCGAGGAGCTCGCGGGTCTGAGCAACGCGTTCTTCAACGACGCCCCGACCGGTGAGATCTTCGCCGACCGCGCCGCGGCGGTCGAGGTCGCGCCGTTCAAGGGTCCGAACTACTTCGCCATCCACCAGATCGTCTCCGACGCCATCACCCGCGTCGAGGTCTCCCAGACCGACGACGCGGCGAGCTCGTGGACCAAGGCCGAGCAGGCCTACGACGAGCTCGGCCTGAGCTGACGTCCACCCGGTGGGCCGGGCGCCGTCGTGGCGCCCGGCCCACCGGCGGCCACCGCCCTGGGAGCACCTGATGTCCGCGCCTGCACCGCCCGCGCCGCGCCCGACGCCCGTCCGCGTCGACGAGCGCGCCTTCTCGCACCGGCTCGCCCGCCTCGACATGCGGGTCTCGCCCTACCTCTTCGTCGCGCCGTTCTTCCTGCTCTTCATCCTGGTCGGGCTCTTCCCGATGGCGTACACCGCCGTCGTGTCGCTCCACGAGTGGCACCTCATCGGCGGTCAGGGCGAGTTCGTCGGGCTGCAGAACTTCGCCGACGTGCTCGGCCAGCCGCGGTTCCTCACCGCGGTCCGCAACACGTTCAGCATCTTCCTGCTCTCGTCCGTGCCGCAGATCGTCGCGGCCATCGCGATCGCGGCCGTCCTTGACCAGAACATCCGCGCGAAGACGTTCTGGCGGATGGGCGTCCTGCTGCCCTACGTGGTGGCTCCGGTGGCGGTCTCGCTCATCTTCTCGAAGATCTTCGCCGACCAGTCCGGCCTGGTGAACGCCCTGCTGGAGGCGGTGGGCGTCAGCCCGGTCCGCTGGCACGCCGACCCGCTGGCCAGCCACGTGGCCATCGCGACCATGGTCAACTTCCGCTGGACCGGCTACAACACGCTGATCTTCCTCGCCGCGATGCAGGCGGTCCCCCGCGACCTCTACGAGGCGGCGATCGTCGACGGCGCGTCCCGGCTCCGGACGTTCTTCTCGGTGACGGTGCCGATGCTCCGCCCGACCATCATCTTCGTGATCATCGTCTCGACGATCGGCGGCCTGCAGATCTTCGACGAGCCGCGGCTGTTCGACCAGAACGGCCAGGGCGGCGCCGACCGCCAGTGGATGACGCTGACGATGTACCTCTACGAGCTCGGCTGGGGCCCGCAGAAGAGCTTCGGCCGCGCCTCCGCCGTCGCCTGGCTGCTGTTCCTGATCATCGTGGTCGTCGGCCTGGTCAACTTCGTCCTCACCCGCCGCATCGCGACCTCCGGCAGCGCCGCCGGCGGTCGCCCGCACCGCCGGAGGGCCCGATGAGCGTCCTGCACCCCCGCCGCCAGCCCGTCCCCGTCGTCGCGCAGATCGCCGGACCGGGCGCCGCGCGCGCCGCGGCCCGGGCCCGGGA
>JBDIAU010000318.1:0-3410 GCA_039812565.1 Beutenbergiaceae bacterium | reverse complement strand
TGCTCACGCTGGGTGTCACCACCGCCCTGGTCACCACGGCGTTCCTCGGCGCGATCGAGCGGATCCCCCTCGGCACGGCGGTGGCCGTCGAGCTCCTCGGGCCGCTGACCGTCGCGGCCGTGCGCGCCCGCCGGCCGAGCGCGCACGCGTGGCCCGGCCTGGCGCTGCTCGGGGTGGTGCTGCTCACCCAACCGTGGCGGGGCGAGGTGGACCTGGTCGGCGTCGCCCTCGCCGCCCTGGCGGCGGTCGGCTGGGGCACCTACATCGTCCTCACCCAACGGGTCGGGGACCGCTTCGCCGGCGTCGGCGGGCTCACCCTCACGCTCCCGGTCGCCGCCGTGGCGGCAGCCGTCCTCGGCGCGCCACAGGCGGCCGCCCACCTCACGGTCACCACGCTGGCGGCGGCGCTCGGCCTGGCCGTCCTCCTCCCGGTCCTGCCGTTCGCCCTCGAGCTCGCCGCGCTGCGCCGCATGACCCAGGCGGCGTTCGGCACGCTCATGGCGGTCGAGCCGGCCTTCGGCGTCGCCCTCGGTGCGCTCGTGCTCCACCAGACGCCGTCGCCGGTGCAGGTGGTCGGCATCGCCCTGGTCGTGCTCGCCGGGGCGGGGGCCCAGCGTGGCGGCCGCCGGACACTCCCGGCCCCGACGGCGCGCCCCGCGCGGGTGCCGCGGGAGGTGCCAGAGCCGAGGTAGCGGGGCCGAGCCGGGGCATGCCCGACCACCTCGAAAGAGCTCAGGGGCTCGGCGAGCTCGGGTGGCCCTCGGCGCGACGGCGGAGGTCGGGTCGAGGCGGAGCGGTGCTGCCGCGAGCGACGAGCCGGGTGGGCAGCATCGTCGACGTCGCGACATCGTCTCCGTCGAGCAGGCGCGTGACCAGCCGCGCGGCCAGCTCGCCTTGACGGCGGACGTCCTGGTGCACTGTCGTGAGATCGAGCTGCTCGGCCATCGGGTGGTCGTCGATCCCGATGACCGACATGTCCTCGGGCACGCGCAGGCCCGCCTTGCGCAGCGTGCGCAGCGCCCCGATCGCGATCTCGTCCGAGTGCGCGAACACCGCGGTGGGTGGCTCACGCAGGCTGAGCAGCCGACCCATGGCCTCGGCGCCGGACGTGGCTCCCCACGGCACGCGGACGAACAGCTCCTCCTCCACCGGCAGGTCGGCGTCGCGGAGCGCGGTGGTGTACGCGAGCGCCCGGCCGTCCACGGGCCAGCTGGTCTCGTTCGGGTCGATCGCATCGATCATCGCGATCCGGCGGTGCCCGAGGAAGAGCAGGTGGTCCAGGGCCTGACGGCCGGCCGCAAGGTCGTCGACGGACACGTAGGGGTAGGGCGCGAACTGCCCACCGGCCGCGACCACGCCGACGCCGAGCAGCGCGAGCCGCTCCTGCTCCTCGGCGCTCACGGGGATCCCCACCACGAGGACGGCGTCCACCTTGCGGCGAGCCGGCAGGAGTCGGAAGAAGGACTGCCGGTCCGCAGCGTCCCCGACGTGGTAGAGCAGCATGTCGAGGCGTGCGGCACCGAGGATGGACTCGATCCCCTCGAGCATCTCCCCGAAGAACCATCGCGAGAGGTGGGGGACGACCACCCCGACTCGCCCGGTGGAGCCGCCCGAGAGCCCGGAGGCCTCGGGCGAGACGACGTAGTCGAGCTCCTCGGCGATGCGCAGGACCCGTTCGCGCGTCGCCGGGGCGACGCCGGGGGCGTTGCTCAGCGCCCGGGACGTCGTCGCCATCGAGACTCCCGCGAGGCGAGCGATGTCCGCCATCGTCACCGCATCGCCCCGTGGCTGCACGCGGGCAGCATAGGTCGGCCCGTCGCTCTCGTTCGAGGCGTCCCGCCCGTGGCGTCCGACGGCCATCGTCCGCTCCCCTCGTCAGGACGTCACTGTAGCCCAGAGTCGGAACCGTTTCCAGCCCGACCGTGCCCTAACGACGGCGCAACGGCACCTGATGCGCGAGGCGAGACGGTCGATCGAGTTGGTCCGCCCCGAGATCCGCTTGACGTCGTGCCGGAACTGGGTCATCTTCATCGGAAGCGTTTCCATCCAATCCCCACCTCACCGAGGAGGCCCCAGATGTCACGTCCCCGCACCGGCGCCGCCGGGCTCGGCACCCTCGCGGCGTTCGCCGTCGCCGCCCTAGCCGCGTGCTCCGCCCCCGGCTCGTCCAGCGGCCCGGCGTCCACCGCCCCGAGCGAAGCCTCCACGGACCTCGGCACCGAGCCGATCGAGCTGACCCTGTACGACGGCGCCGGGCTGAAGAACGTCGACGAGGCGCTCATCGCGGCCTTCGAGGCCAAGTACCCGAACGTCACGATCACCGGCCGGTACGACCCCGACGACGTCCAGGCCACGAACGCACCGCGCGTGCTCGCCTCGGACGACCCGCCGGACATCGCGCGGATCAACGCCCTCGCCGACATCGTGGGCAACGGCCAGCTCACGCCGTTGACGCCGTGGTCGGAGGCCTACGGCTGGGACATCCCCGCCGGCCAGCTCGCGATGTACACGGTCGACGACGACGGCGTCCGCGGCTCCGGCACGCAGTACACGATCGCGAGCGGGTTCGTGCTCACCGGCCTGTACTACAACACCGACGTCGCCACCCAGGCGGGCATGACGGCGCCACCCACGACGCTGGAGGAGCTCGAGACGGCGCTCGACGGCGCGAAGGACGCCGGCGTCGTCCCGCTGATGGTCGGCAACCAGACAGGCGGCGGCGCCTTCCCCGTCCAGATGCAGCTGAACAACCAGCTGGGTGGGCAGGCCATCAACGACTGGGTGTTCAACGCCCCCGACGCCACCATCGACACCCCGGAGGCCGAGACCGGCGTCCAGACGGTGGCCGACTGGATCGCCGCCGGCTACACCAACGCCGACGCCAACGGCACGGACGCCACGACGGCGCTGGGGCGGTTCGCGCAGGGTGAGGCCCTGTTCTACGGCTCCGGCAACTGGGACGCCAAGACCCTGCAGGAGCAGATGGGCGACACGGTCGCCTTCGTGCTCCCGCCCGTGGCCGAGGCCGGCGACTCGCCGCTGGCGATGTCCAACCCGGTCTCGAACTTCGGCATCCCCGCCAAGGCCGACGAGAAGGACGCGGCCGCGGCGTTCCTCGACTTCCTGCTCTCACCCGAGGCGCGTCAGGTGCTGGTCGACAACGGGTTCGCGCCCAGCGGGACCGGCGACGCCCCGAGCACCGAGCCCGGCTCGCTCAACGAGTCCGTCCAGGCCGCGTTCGCCGACCTCGTCGAGGCCGACGGCCAGGTCCAGTTCGTCCAGGACGCCACCAGCGGCATCAACACGGTCTGGAACCAGCAGACCCAGCTGCTCTTCGACGCCCGCGTCACGCCGGCGGACTACCTCGCCACCGTCCAGGCGGCGTACGAGGAGCAGCTCGGACGATGAGC
>JBDIAU010000317.1:0-3415 GCA_039812565.1 Beutenbergiaceae bacterium | reverse complement strand
CCGATGAAGTACAGGTTCCCGGCCTTGTCGTAGGACACCCACGGGTCGGTGACGCGCCCGAACCGGGACGGGCCGCCCTGGCACGCGGCCCACGGCACGTCGGCCAGCTTGGCCCAGCTCGTCCCACCGGTGCGCGACATCCACGACGTCAACCCGCGCGCTCCGCCGTCGGGCCAGCGGTCCTGCTGCGCGGCACCGACGATCTCGGCCGGATTCGTCGGGTTCACCGCGACCTGCGGCTCCACCTCGGCGCTGTCATACGCCCGGGCGAAGTCCGCGGACGCGCCGGCACTGCACCCGGTCAGGGTGGACGGCCCGCTGACCAGGACCTCCGTGCCGAGGGTGAACGGCGAGCCTCCCGACGCGGCTCCGCCGCTGCTCGCCGATGCCCCGACAATGGCCGTCACGGCCAGGAGCGCGACCACACCCGCTCGGACGGTGACACGTGTTGGGTCCATGACGGGGTTTCCTCCCCACGCGCCGGGACTATCGACTCCAGTCCCGTCCTAGCACTGCTCCTCGGGTCCCGTACACCCCCGATGCCGGTCCGCTCACCGTGCCGCTCGTGTCTAGGGTTCTCGCCTGCTACACCGGGAAGCGGCCCGCTGCAGAACAGCCGGAGAGCCCCGGACGACCGCCGCGACGCCGTCGAGAGTGCGCGCCTCGGGCCGGACTTGCTCTGCGGGAGCCCGGCCGCGCTGACGGTGTCAGCGACCCGGTGGGCGATCTGGGCCGCGGCGCCGTGCGTGGAGGCGTGCAGGACAACGACGCGCAGGGTGACGTCCTTGCGGTCGACGAGATCTGGCGGTGGGTGTTGCGGCGGGCGGGCAGGAGGCCGCGCTCTTTGGGCGGTCGGTGTCGTGGGAGGTCAGCCGTTCGGGGCGGTGGCTGCTGCCACCGCGTGAGCACGCGGTGTGATGGCACACCGACAGCGAGCTGTGCGGACGACCGTGAAACCCCCCCTGGGACCGTTCGCGAAACGCCCGGGCGTCCAGCGGCAGTGAAGCCGCCCTCGCAACCCGGCATGAGCCGCTCGGGCTCGACCTTCATTGCTCGTTGACCGGCCTGTGCCGTACCGAAGCCCCCGGTCCCCTGCGGACGCCCGCAGGGGGCCGGGGCCTGGTCCGTGGCCTTACCCGTCGCACTCCGTGAGACCGAAGGCGTTGATGATGCCGTGGTCGGGTGCCCCGCTGACCTGAGCGACGCAGGGGATCTCGCCGTCGGGGGTGACGATGAAGGTCTGGAGGTCGATCGCGCCGTCACTGTTGAAGTCGAGCCCGACCAGGCCGGAGAAGCCCTCGCCGGTCTGGACGTTGACCAGGCCCTGGTCGATCCGCTTCTGAAGTCCCGTCGAGACCCAGACCGGTTCGCCGGTGTTGGTGTCGATCACGATCTGGACGCCGGCCGAGGCCGGCTTGTCCGGGTTGGTGCACTGGTGAGCCATCGCGGGTCCGGCCGCCAGGAGCAGGCTGGCCGCGGCCGCCGGGATGATCGCGAGTCTCTTCGTGTAGCGCATGACACCACTCCACCCATGGCCGGGCATCCGGGCGTCTTTGCCACGGAATCGGTTTGCACGGCCAGCACCTTGGATTCTGACGCCTCTCGCACGCCGCTAGGCGGAGAAGTGGTCCGCATGCGGAATCGTGCGGAGGGAACCGGCGGGCACCCGGCCGACCGTCCCCTCGAGGTGGGGATTCACGCGACACGGCCTCCAAGGACCCCGCGGGCCCCGGCTCGCACCGGCGGGGTAATGGAGGGCCGGACGGTCGACGGCCAGCCGACTGACCGTGGGACCCGGGGGTGCCCAGCCCGGCCGGGTGGTGAGCGTCACCGTGACCTGATCGTGACTTGGGCGAGGTCGCCGACCACACTGGAAGCAACCCCCCTGACACTTGGAGACCCTCACTCGTGACCGCCACTGCCCATCGCTCCAGCCGCCTCCGTCGCCGGCCGACGCCGTTCAGCGCCCTCGGTCAGGGCGTCGCGGTCGCCGCCTGGGGTGGACTGGCTGTTGCCGTGGCGGCGCCCGCTGCGATCGCTGCTCCCGCCCCCGAGGTCGACGTCGCGCAGGCGCGTTCCAGTTCGGCCGTGTCGCCGAGCGTCGTGGTGCCCGACGACGCCCAGTGGTCGATCGATCCCCTCGAGGTCCGCGGCGAGGCGCCCGCGCCCCCGCCGCCCGCTCGTCAGACCACGACTGCCTCGCGCAGCACCGCCCGCACCGCGATCGCCTCGGCGGCCGCGCCCGCCGGCGCGACGGCCGCCGCCGTACTGGAGATCGCCCGCCGCTACGTGGGCGTCCCCTACGTGTGGGGCGGGACCACACCGGCCGGCTTCGACTGCTCCGGGTACACCCAGTACGTCTACGCACAGGTGGGCGTGTCTCTGCCGCGGACCTCGTCCGGACAGCGCGGGGCGGGGGTCGTGGTCTCTGCGGCGGACGCGCTCCCGGGCGACCTCGTCTGGTCGCCCGGCCACATCGGCATCTAAACCGGCAACGGCCGGCACATCGCGGCCCGCCGGCCCGGCACCCCCTTGTCCGAGGGCCCCCTCTTCCCCAACGCGATCTTCATCCGCGTCCTCTGACAGGCGAGGCCGCCCCGACCCCGGCTACCGGTGTGCGCCTCGGGTGCCGCTCGGCGGGGGCGGTGCCCGGCCGTCTGGGTGCCTGCGGGTTGCGGGCCAGGTGTTGATTCGGCGTGTAGTTTCGGCGGCCGGCGCTCCTCGGCGCGGTAGTACGCGGGACCAGCGGTCACGCGCGGGCCCGTGCGGATCCGTCATGACCTTCAGCGTCGTCGTCCTGGCGGGGCGCTCGTCGTGGCGCAACGCGCGCGACGCCCGTCTCCTGCGCGGGCGCATTCGGGGCGACCATGAGTACTCGGCGCGCGTCCGGTCCCGGCACCTCCGAGTTCGTGAGCCGCGGGGTCACCCTGCAAGTCAGGGCGGGGCGTACGCGTCGCCGTGCGTGCGGGGCAGCCGCAGGCGAGACGAGGGCGAACGGAAAGCGCTCCGAGGACCGCTGTCGCGGTGATGGCACCGGCGGCGTGGACAGGTCCGTGGCCCTGAGGCAGAGCGCGTGGGTCGACACCCGTCCTCCGCGGAAACCCGCGGGGTACGTTGGGGATGCCGGGTGATCGTCGGGGTGGGGAGGGCTCATGACACGAACGAGGCGGCGTGCCGTCGTCGCCGTGGCCGGTGCAACGTTGGCCGCGCTGGCCATGTCGGCTCCGGCGCACGCGGCGGCGGCGGCGGGGCAGGACTTCTCCGAGCACGTCCGCGCCTGCCAGCGGGACATGGGCTTCACGGGCACCCACAACCCCGGCGTCATGCATCAAGGTCTCTCCGGCTGGGACCCTTCTCACACGTGCTGACCCGGCGGGATTACAAGGCTGCCCGCTGAGGCCAGTCGTGGACCGGC
>JBDIAU010000316.1:0-3416 GCA_039812565.1 Beutenbergiaceae bacterium | reverse complement strand
CGAGTACGCCGGAGGCTGGCTCCCGGCGCCGGACCCGGCGCTCGCCGAGGAGCGGGACGGCCCGTTCGCCACCGCGCTGCGCGACGCCGCCGCGCGCGCCCGCGCCACCGTGGTGGCCGGGTTCGTCGCGACGGGACCCGAAGGGCGCGGCGTCAACCTGGCCCTCGCGGCCGGGCCCGACGGCGCCGTCCTGGGGACGTACGCCAAGGTCCACCTCTTCGACGCGTTCGGCTGGCGAGAGTCGGACGCGCTCGTCGGCGGCGAGCCGGCCGACCCGCCGCTCGTCGTCGACGTCGACGGGCTCGCCGTCGGCGTCCTCACCTGCTACGACCTGCGCTTCCCCGAGTCCGCGCGGCGGCTCGTCGACGCGGGCGCCCAGGTGCTCGTCGTCATCGCCGCGTGGGCGAGCGGCCCGGGCAAGGCCGAGCAGCTGCGGGTCCTCGCCCGCGCCCGGGCGATCGAGAACACGTGCTACCTGCTCCTGGCCAGCCAGAGCGGCCCGGGGCGCACCGGGCACAGCGCCGTCGTGGACCCGTTCGGCGTCGTCGTCGTCGAGGCCGCGGGGGAGGGTGACGCCGTGCTCGTGGCCGAGCTCGACCCGGCGCTCGTCGCCCGGGCCCGCGCCGTCGTGCCCGTGCTGGAGCACCGTCGCTACCGGGTGGTGCCCGCCCCCTGAGCCGGTGGTCGGTCTTCGTCGCGGGCGAGCACGGAGCGGCGCTCGGGCGCCGTCATCGTCGCGGCCAGGCGGGCCCGTTCGGCGGCGACGTCGAACGTCGCCGTGGGCCAGCGCAGGTCGAGCCCGCGCAGGGTGTGGGTGAGCAGCTCGGCGACGGCGAGCCGCGCGTACCACTTGTGGTCGGCCGGGATCGCGAACCAGGGCGCGGCGGGCGTCGAGGTGCGGTCCAGGAGGTCCTGGTACGCGGCCTGGTAGTCGTCCCACCGCAGCCGGGTGCCGATGTCGCCGGGGTTGTACTTCCAGTGCTTGTCCGGCCGGTCGAGCCGCTCGAGGAGCCGCGCGCCCTGCTCCTCGTGCGAGATCAGCAGCGCCACCTTGAGCAGCACCGTCCCCCGCGCGGCGACCTCCTGCTCGAAGGCCACGATCTCGTCGTACCGGGCCGCCCAGACCTCGGGCGGCACGAGCGCTTCGACACGGACGACGAGCACGTCCTCGTAGTGGGAGCGGTCGAAGACGCCGATCCGGCCGGGGCCCGGCAGCGCGTTGCGGATGCGCCAGAGGTAGTGGTGGGCCCGCTCCTCCTCGGTCGGGCGGCCGAAGGCCCGCAGCGCGACGCCCTGCGGGTCGACCATGCCGACCACGTGGCGCAGGATCCCACCCTTGCCGGCCGTGTCGAGCCCCTGGACGACGAGCAGCACCGACGGGCCCTCCCCGTCCTTGCCGTTGGCCCACAGGCGTTCCTGCAGGTCCGAGAGCTCCTCGCCGAGCTCGCGGAGGCGGTCCCGCGCGTCGTCCTTGGTCCCGGACCAACCGGGCGTCGCCGCGCGGTCGAGCGCGTCGAGCCGCGTCTGCGGGCCGGCGAGCAGCGCGCGCCACGGCGGCGGGGACCACAGGTCGGCGCCGCGGTGGTCGTGCTCGTCGTCGGACATCGTCGTCCCCTTCGGTGCGGTCGCCGGGCGGCTACGCCGACCCGAGCGAGGCGATCGACACGGCCACGTAGTGGGAGGCGTAGCCCACGACCGTGAGCACGTGGAAGATCTCGTGGAAGCCGAACCACCGCGGGCTCGGGTTGGGCCGCTTGAGCGCGTACACCACGGCTCCGAGGGAGTAGGCGAGCCCGCCGACGGCGACCCACCACACGATGGCGTGGTCGCCGTAGCTCCAGAACCGGGGCAGGTAGCCGACCGCGACCCAGCCGAGCGCCATGTAGACGGGGACGTAGAACCAGCGCGGGGCCCGGAGCCAGAAGATCCGCGCGAGGATGCCGGCGAGGGCGCCGGCCCAGACGAGGATCAGCAGCACCTTCGCCCCCGCGGGGTCCTCGGGTGCGAGGACCAGCGCGGCGAGGGGCGTGTAGGTGCCGGCGATGACCAGGAAGATGTTGGAGTGGTCGAGGCGCCGCAGGGCGGCGGTCGTGCGGGGCGACCAGGTGCCGCGGTGGTAGACCGCGCTGGCGGTGAACAGGAGCGTCGTCGCGGCGGCGAAGACCGCGGTGCTCCACCGTGCCGCCGGAGTCGGCGAGAGGATGACCAGGACGGCGCCCGCCACCAGGGCGATCGGCGCCATCCCCGCGTGGATCCAGCCTCTGAGGTGGGGTTTGACGGTGGCGACGACGGCGTGGACGGGTCCGTGCAGGCCCTCCGCCTCGTCCGCCGTGCCCGTGCGCTTGGCCATCCGCACATCCTCCACCCTGGAACCGCCATCGTAAGTTACGCAATCGTAGGTTACTCGACCGTAACCACGCCAGGACCCCGCCTCGGGGTAGCGTGACCCCCGTTCGTCCGACGCCGGGAGAACCCACCTCGCATGCGACCTCCAACCGTGCTCTACGGGATGTACGAGCGCCGTCTGCGCGCCTCGCTCAGGCCCGCTGACGTGCCGCGACACATCGGCGTCATCCTCGACGGCAACCGCCGATGGGCACGGTCGACGGGCAGCGCCCCCGCGGACGGGCACCGCCGGGGTGCGGACAAGATCACAGATCTGCTCGGCTGGTCCGAGGACGTCGGCGTCCAGATCGTGACCCTCTGGATGCTGTCCACCGACAACCTCAACCGCGACCCCGCCGAGGTCGCCGACCTCCTCGAGATCATCGTCGACGCGGTCGAGTCCCTCGCTCGGGCCAAGCGCTGGCGCCTGCGCGTGGTGGGCGCCCTCGACCTCCTGCCCGAGCCCGCCGCCGCCCGGCTGCGCGCCGCGGAGGCCGCCACGGGCGACGTCGTCGGCCTCCACGTCAACGTGGCCGTCGGCTACGGGGGGCGCCACGAGATCGCCGACGCCGTGCGCAGCCTCCTCAAGGAGCACGCCGAGGCGGGCACGAGCATCGAGGAGCTCGCCCAGATCCTCACGGTCGAGCACATCGCCGACCACCTCTACACCAAGGGTCAGCCCGACCCCGACCTCGTCATCCGCACCTCAGGTGAGCAGCGGCTCGGCGGGTTCCTCCTGTGGCAGAGCGTGCACACCGAGTTCTACTTCTGCGAGGCCTACTGGCCCGACTTCCGGCGGGTCGACTTCCTGCGGGCGCTGCGCGCCTACGCGCTGAGGGAGCGGCGGCTGGGCCGCTGACAGCGTCCCGAGTGTGCGGAACGCCACCCCGCAGCCGGGCGTGTCGGCCATCGTGCGTCGCGCCGTCGTCGCCTACCGTCACGAGTGAGAGGCGGCGCCCCGCCGCCCTCCGGGAGGCCAGCCGATGGAGCTCACTCGCTCCGGGAGGGAGGCCTCGACCGGCCTCCGGCCG
>JBDIAU010000315.1:0-3426 GCA_039812565.1 Beutenbergiaceae bacterium | reverse complement strand
GTCCGCGCGTGCGCGTGCCGCGCATCACGCTCAACGTCCCGGCCGTCGTGATCATGGTGCCCGGGTTCGCGATCTACCGCTCGATGGTGGAGGTCAACAACGGGGACTACACGGCCGCCGTGGGGACGGCGCTGCAGACGATGTTCGTCGTCATGGCGATCGGCGTCGGGCTGGCGGTCGGGCGGATGCTCACCGACCGGCGCTGGACCTTCGACGTCTGAGCCGGGCGGCGTCGTCGTCCCAGGAGGGCGGCCACCGGCCGACGACGGCGCCCGCCACGTCCGCTTTGCTGCTCGCCCGGGCTGCCGAGTAGCCTGTCGTGTCGAGCTGGAGACGTCGCATAGTCCGGTCTAGTGCGCATCCCTGCTAAGGATGTGAGGGAGCAATCCCTCCGTGGGTTCAAATCCCACCGTCTCCGCCCAGCAGGACGGCCGGGAACCGTTGGAGTCGCAACGGTTCCCGGCCGTCCGTGTCTCCGGGGCGGAACCCCGCGGCCGCAGCCGTGCCGTGACGCGGCGTGGTCCGCCCGGCCTCAGCTGTGGTCGGTGGCGTAGACCCGCCCCCAGGACCGGACGGTCATGACGAGGAGCTGGCCGCGCTCGACGAGCTCGGGGTCGGGCAGCGGGGCGTGGACCTGCGCGTCGAAGAGGAAGGTCGAGGGCCGGCCGATGAGGCGGGAGACGTCGACGATGCCGCTCGACTCCTCGTCGTTCGTGAGGTAGCCGGCGGACCCGGGGGTGAACTGGGCGGGGTCGAACTGCGCGAGGACGCCGAGGGCGCCGTCGGCGATCCGGTAGGCGAGGATCCGGGCGAGATGGTCGTTGGCGCCGGGGTCCTCCTGGATGAGCAGGTTGCCGCGGTCGTCGATCGTCATGTTGTCGGGCTTGCTGAGGTAGGGGGCCTCGCTGCCGTCGTGCAGGAGCGTAAGGGTGCCGCCCCTCTCGGGGTGGTCGACGTCGTCGAACCGCAGGCGCCACAGCCCACCGCCGTCGCGGGTGACGCCGGGCTCGGCCGGGGTGGTGTCGCCGCCCTCGGTGGTGACGAAGTAGTAGTCGTCCGGGTGGCGCGGGTCGAAGGAGCCGTCCTCGACGCGGTTGAAGGCGACGCCCACAGCCGCGGCGGCGGCGTTCTGCTCGGCGTTGCCGGCGTTCCAGTCGACCTCGGCGAAGCCCACCCGGGCCGGGCTGCCGGTGCCGTACGCCGCCCGGAAGCCGGCGTCGCTGGTGACGCCGTGGACGGCGAGGACGTGGTTGATGCCGTTGGTGAGCCCGGCGCGGTCCATCGGCGTGCCCGTGGAACGCTTGGTCCCCCAGTAGGCCCAGATCTGACCCTCGGACGTGTCCTCGTTGCCGAGCACGAGCGTGGTCCGGGACGTCGTCGGCGCGGCGATGGTGTTCTCCTTGCCGAACAGGCCCAGGCGAGGCAGCTGCCATGCGGCGCCGTCGAGCGTGACGCCGAAGGTGCGGCCCTCGCCGCCCTCCTCGTTGGCGAAGTAGACCTGCCCGGGGTAGCCGGTGCGAGTCCGCTGGTCGAACAGCTGACCCGGGGCGGTCAGCGACGCCGAGCAGAATCGGCTGAACGCCGCCGCGGCGCCGGAGTGGTCCCCGGCGGCGTAGCTCCAGTACGCGACGGTGCGGACGAGGTCGGAGCCCGCGGTGACGGCGCCGGTGGCGGGGTCGATCTCCCAACGGGAGACGAAGGCACCCGGCTGCCCGTGCGCGCGGACGGTGCCCTGGGTGTCCCGCAGCTCGTGGTTGAGCAGGACCTCGACGCCGCCGCGACCGAGAGACCGGACGCCGATCCCGTCGGGGATGCCCACCATCCGGTAGCCGCCCACCGCGTCCCCGACCGTGAGGAGGGACGCGATACCGACGCCGGGCGCGGCCGGGAGGACGTACGGGGCGGTCGACGTCGACGGGCCCGTCCCGACCGCCGGTGGCGTCGAGGCCTGCGCGGCGGTGGTGGAGCCGAGTGCCGCAGCGCCGGCGAGGGCCGCGACGACGGCGCTGCGGCGAGAACGTGAACCACGAGGCATGGGGGGATCCCTTTCGGTCGGGCCGGACGCGCCCGACGCTAGGGACCCCGCGTGACGACCCCCACGACCAGCACCTGACGATCGCGTGAACGCCCGACGACGCCGTGCCCTGCCGGCCCACCGAGAGGGGTGGCGCTCCATCTGCGACGAGGGCCCGTGGCGGCATCACCGACCGAGCGTGGAACGCCGTGGTCCGGTCAGTCGGACGCGCGTGCGGAGGTCGCGCGGGGTGGCGAGCGCCCGCGCGTCCGAGCCGACGGCGTGGACGGGGTGAGCGCATCGGCAGGGCCGTTCGAGGCCGGTGCCGTCGTCGGGGACGAGGTGGCGGCAGACGGCCGGTGGTTCCTCGACGTCCAGGAACCGGTCGAGCCAGCGGAAGCCGTCGCTCAGCGATGGGCACGAGACGTGGCCGCACGCCGGGCACGGCTCTGGACGGGAGGGTGGGGACGGGGTCATGACGAGCCCCCTGACGGGGTGCTCCAGGGGAGAGTGCTGGAGGTGTTCGGATCCCCGTCTCTCCCCGCCCCCGAGGATTCAAGTTTATGATTACCCGAACATTCCTTGACCTCAATGTGGTACCGGCTTAGATCCCCAGCAGGTCCAGGGCTGCCGCGAGGTCTCCGGCCACCACCGGGGCGCGTTCGACGTCGGCCCGCGCCGTGGTCGGGCGTGGGACGAGGACGCCGACGGCGCCGGCGGCGCGGCCTGCCTCGACATCGGCGAGGTGGGCCCCGATGACGGTCACGGCCGTGACCGGCACCGCCAGCTCGCGGGCGGCGGCGGCGACGAGCCCCGTCGTCGGCATGTGGCACGCGCAGCCGTCACGCGGGCCGTGGGGGCAGACCTGCCAGGTGTCGAAGGGCCCGAGCAGCTCCTCGACCCGGGCGTTGACGGCCGCGACGTCCTCCGTCGTGAGCAGCCCGCGCGCGACCCCGGGCTGGTGGGTGACGACCCCGACGGCGATGTCGGTGGACCGCAGCCGGTCGACGGCCTCCCGGGCGCCGTCGATCGGTCGGACGAGGGCCGGCTCGCCGTTGAACGGCACGTCGTGGACCAGAGTGCCGTCGCGGTCGAAGAGGACCGCTCGCGGCGCGGTGCGGGCCGGCTGGTCCATGTTCTCCCTCGGGGGCGGTCTCACCCATACCGCTGCCTGCGGCGGGGCGCCAGCGGCTGGGTGCCCCGGCGGCGCGGACCGAAACGTGCCGGTGGACGGGGACGGTGTGGCGCCCGGCTGAGCGGGCTCAGATCCGCGGCGGGACGGTGTCGTCCTCGTCGCGCCGCTCGACGTACGTTGCGCCCCGGCCCGCGCCGGCGCCGGGGATGGTCTCCTCGCCCCGTCGGACGGACGTGGTGTGCCGGGTGCGGGTCCGACGGGAGCTGACGACGAGCGA
>JBDIAU010000314.1:0-3438 GCA_039812565.1 Beutenbergiaceae bacterium | reverse complement strand
ACGTCGGTCGCGCTCTACCTGCCGGCGACGTTCCTCCTCGAGGAGGTCGCCTTCCGGGGGGCGCTGGACGCGCACGTGCACCACGACGGCGAGGCCCGGGGATGGCTCTCGGCGGTCGCCGTCTCGGCGCTGTGGGGCCTGTGGCACCTCCCCGTCTCGGGCGGGCTCGGGCTGCCGTTCCCGCTCCTGCTCGTCGAGCTCGTCGTCGTGCACGTCCTCATCGGCGTCCCCCTGTCCTTCGCCTGGCGCCGCACCCGCAACCTCGCCGGCCCGGCGCTCGCCCACGCCGCCATCGACGCCGTCCGCAACGCGTTCGTGCTCGGTCTCTAGAGCCCAGCCCCACCACCACCCACAACCCCCTGAGGAGACGAACCCATGGAGATCCGCATCGCACCGCCCTCGACGATGACCGCCGTCGTGCACGACGCCTACGGCGAGAAGCCCGAGGACGTCCTGCACGTCCGGCAGGTCCCCACGCCCGACGTCGGACCCGGGGAGGTGCTCGTCCGCGTGCGCGCCGCGAGCGTCGACCGCGGCACCTGGCACGTGATGGCGGGCCTGCCCTACCCCATCCGGGTGGCCGGCTTCGGGCTGCGGCGCCCGACGTTCCTCAACCCGGGGCGCAGCCTCGCCGGGACCGTCGAGGTGGTGGGGGAGGGCGTGACCGGCTTCCGGCCGGGCGAGGACGTCTACGGCATCGCTCCGGGCGCGTTCGCCGAGCACGTCGTCGTGCGGCCCGGCAAGCTCGCCCCCAAGCCCGCGACCCTGACCTTCGAGGAGGCGGCGGCCGTCCCGGTCTCCGGCGTCACCGCCCTGCAGGCCGTTCGGGACCACGGCCGCGTCCGGCCCGGGCAGTCGGTGCTCGTCCTCGGGGCGTCCGGGGGAGTGGGCAGCTTCGCCGTGCGGATCGCGAAGGCATCCGGGGCCGAGGTCACCGGCGTGTCGGGGACCGCGAGCCAGGAGGCGGTCCGTCGGCTCGGAGCCGACCACGTCCTCGACTACACCCGGCACGACCCGACCGACGGCACCCGCCGCTACGACGTGATCCTCGACGTCGCCGGCAACCGTCGGCTGTCCGACCTGCGGCGGGCCCTGACGCCGGCGGGGCGCCTCGTCATCGTGGGAGGCGAGTCCGGCGGGCGCTGGCTGGGCGGCGTCGACCGGCAGCTGCGGGCGCAGGTGCTGTCGATGTTCGTCGGTCAGACCTTGGGGACGTTCGTGAACTCGGAGAACGCCGCGGACCTGCGGGCGCTGTGCGACCTCATCGAGGCCGGGCGGGTCTCGCCGCTCGTCGACACGGTGTTCGCGCTCGCCGACACGGCGGCCGCCGTGCGCCACCAGGTCGACGGCCACCCCCGCGGCAAGGTCGTCGTCACCGTCTCGTGAAGGGGGCGACCGTGCGGCGCCCCTGCCCCGGGGGGCGCCGCGGCGCGGACTCAGGGGAGGGCCTCGACCTCACGCTTGATGGTGGCCATCGAGGACTCGATCTTCTTGTCCGAGTGGTAGATCACCGCGTCGAGCGCCCGCATGACGGTGGAGGCGTCCCAGGTGAGCGACAGCGTGGTCCCGGTCTCGTCGGGCGCGACGGTGCTGGTGAGACGCACCCAGGGGGTGCGGTCGACGATGCGCTCGTTGACCACGTACTCCTCCCTGGTCATCTGGTAGCGCTTGCCGGTTCCGCCGAACTGGGTCTCGTAGGACGTGACGACGCCGTCGGGCGTCCTGTCCACCGCCGCCACGGTGGCGTGCGTGCCGTGGGACTCCCACGGCGCCGCCGCGACGAAGTGGGCGGGGTCCTCGAGGTAGGCGAAGACCTTCTCCACCGGGGCGTCGATGTGGATGGTGTGGGTGTGCTTGTCCGTGGTCACGGGTCCGCGTCCCTTCCCTGAGGACGGTCGACCGGGCCGGCTGAGGCCCGTTCGCGAGGCGCGGTGCGGTCCGGCCTCACTCTCGAGCGTTCTCCGAGCCACGAGATCGGCAAGGGACGAAGGGGGTCCGGTCTTCCGACGGGAGGTGTGGCGGCTCGCTATTCGAGGTGTCGGATCATCCTCGCGAAGGCGTCCTCGGTGATGATCGGGATGCCGTAGTCGGCCGCCTTGCGGGCTTTGCCGGACAACGAGTCCGGGTCGGCCGCGACGACCAGGCGGACTCTCTTGGTGACGCCGGTGTGGGGGACGAGCCCGACGGCGCGGGCGCGGGTGATCCACGCGTCGCGGGGGAGGGTCATCTCGCCGGTGAAGACGACCATGTCGCCGGGCCCGAGGCGGAACCGCTCGGGAACGGCCGGGTCCTGGGTCGGCCGGAGCGCGGCGTCGGGTTCGGCTGAGGTCGGGGCGCCGGGCGAGTCGGTGGTGCGGGCGTCGCTGAGAGCGGTGTCGACGTCACCGGGGTCGAGGTCGAGGATGTGGGCGACGGCGTCGAGGTCCGCGCGCTCGGCGTCGGTGATGACGTGGTCGGCCCAGGCGGCGCGGGCCAGGGCGTTCAGGTACCGCCGATGGAGGGTGGCCGCCGTGGGTTGGTCGATGCCGAGCTCGCGGGCGCAGGTGACGAGAGCGTGCTGCTCGCGGACGGACAGAAGCCTGTCGATCAGGGCGCGGTCGAGCAGGGCGAGGTAGGCGGTCTGGGCGTCGTCGGTGCACTCGGCGGGCAGGGAGTCGACCAGGCGGGACAGGAACGGGACCGGGCGGGCGGTGGCGTTGCCTCGTACGACGCAGCTGCAACCCCGGTGGGTGATGGCCGGCCAAGGGGTGCTCTCGGCAGCGTCGCAGAGGTCTCCCCACGGTGGCGACCACACCGGGTGGGTGGCGACGGCGGACCTGCCCTGCGGCTGGGGGCGGCCGCTCAGGTCCATGAGGTGGCGCAGAAGGGCGGCGGTCGCGGAGGCGTCGGCGAGGGCCGCGTGGTGTTCGTGCAGACGGATGCCCGCGTGGGTGCAGCAGCCGGCGAGCGTGCGGGGAGCGCGAGGCATGAGCCGACCGGCCCAGCGCATCGTGCACAGCGAGGTGCTCGAACGGATCGGGACGCGCAGGCCGAGGGTCTCGTAGGACGCCCGCAGGAACGCGGTGTCGAAGGTGGCGTTGTGGGCGACGAGGGTGCGACCACGCAGCAGGTCGGCCACGGGCCCAGCGACGTCGGCGAACGTCGGCGCGGCGAGGACGTCGGCCGCCGCGATGCCGTGGACCTCCTGCGGGCCCAGGTCACGCTGCGGGTTGACGAGGGTCTCCCAGGTGACCTCCTGCTCGCCGTCGGGGTCGAGAAGCACGATCCCGATCTCGACGATCCGGTCGTGCCACGACGGGCGCAACCCGGTGGTCTCCAGGTCGACGACGGCGTAGCCCGACATCGCGATGCCTCCTCGCGGGGTCCTGACGGTGTGGCGGACGGAGCCACGCCGGGCACGCTCCCGAGTCCTGCCCGTGATCGCATCCCGTGGACGGG
>JBDIAU010000313.1:0-3441 GCA_039812565.1 Beutenbergiaceae bacterium | reverse complement strand
GTCATGGCCGCGTGGATCGTGTTGACGTTGAACAGCAGCGTCCCGGCGAACTGCACGGCCGCCGCGGACCAGTCCCACGTCTTGCCCCGGAACACCGGGAAGACGCGCTTCTCCGACTCGGGCAGGTCCCGCTGCGCGAGCAGCAGCTGCAGGAACGCCGCGCTCGTGAAGAAGACGGCACCGACGACGAACGTGATCGCCGACACCATCGCCGGCAGGAAGCTCATGAGGCTGAGCGGCACGCCCGCCATGAACAGCGCCGAGCCGATGACGAAGAGCAGGCCGGTCCACCGCACCAGGGGCGGAGTCACAGGGCTGGTCATGGCGGTCCGATCGTCGAGCCGGGGGTTCGACCCGCACCTTAGTGCCCGCGGCCGCCCCGACCCCCGCCCCGCCCCGCCCCGCCCGCGAGGTCGCACCCCACTGCCGAGGTCGCACCTCCGGAGGTGCGACCTCGGGCCGGAGGTGCGACCTCGCGGGGTTCAGGCCGGGTCAGGCGGGTCAGGCCGGCTCGGACAGCCCGTCGAGCAGGACCCGGTACACCGAGCTCGACGGCGCCGGCGCACCGACGTCCTCGCCCGACTCCAGCGCCTGCGCCAGCTCCTCCTCGCCGAGGCTCGCGAGCTCCAACGAGGTGAGGTAGAGCGCGGCGACGGACTCGGCGAGCTCGTCCGCCGGGACCACGGGCCGCCGCCCGCACGCGGCGAGGACCTCGACGAGCAGCTCGCCGAGCTGGCGACGGAACCGCCGCCGGTGCCGCACGAACCCGGCGCGCGCGTCCTCGTTGCGCAGCGCCAGGAGCGCGTACTCGGTCTGCAGGAGGTACCACTGCCGCCCGTAGGGGTGCAGCGCCTCCCGCACGACGTCCAGGAGGTCCGGCATGTCCTCCAGCCCGCAGCCGACCCGAGCCGGGTCCGGCGCCTCGAGCAGCGGCGACGCCTCGGCGAGCACGGTCCGGGCCTGCGCGAGGAGGGTCTCCGCGAGGGTGTCGTAGAGCTCGTAGAAGACCTCCTCCTTGGTGGAGAAGTTCGAGTAGAAGGCGCCGCGCGTGTAGCCGGCGGCGGCCACGAGGTCGTCGACGGTGGCCGCCGCGACGCCCTTGTCCGCGAAGACCTCGGCGGCGGCGGCGACGATCTGGGCGCGGGTGTTCTCCCGCCGCCGGGTGGTGTGCTGCACGGGCGCGCTCATCGTCCGACCACGGTAGCGACGCGGCGCGGGGGAGCGGTGGAGCACGGCACGACCGGCACGATACATGAACGTATCGAGTGCGGTACCGTACTCGATACGCTGACGTATCGATCGAAAGGCCCTGCCCGTGTCCTCGGTCCTCTACCGCCTGGGCCGCGCCGTCCACCACCGGTGGCGCGCGGTCCTCCTCGGGTGGCTCGTCGCGCTCCTCGCGGTCGGCGGCGGCGCCGCCGCCCTCGGCGGCTCGCTCGCCGACTCCTTCACGATCCCCGGCACCGAGTCGCAGGAGGGGCTCGACGTGCTGCAGCAGCGCTTCCCGCAGCTCGCCGGGGCGAGCGGTCAGATCCTTCTCGTCGCCCCCCAGGGGTCGCAGGTCGCCGACGCCCAGGCCGACGTCGACGCCGTCCGCGCCGCCGCCGAGGCCGTGCCCCACGTGGTCGCCGTCTCCGACCCCTTCGACCCCATGAACGCGAGCGCGCTCTCCCCGGACGGCCGCCACGCGATCATCCAGGTCCAGCTCGACGAGGACGTCTCCTCCCTCGACCAGGCCACCATCGACGCCCTCACCGAGATCGGCTCGACGCCGCCCCCCGGCTCCGACCTGGAGATGAGCGTCGGCGGCTCGATCTTCACCACCCGGGCCGTCCACGTCAGCCCCACCGAGGGGCTCGGCCTCCTGGTCGCCCTCGTCGTGCTGATCGTGACGTTCGGCTCGCTGCTGGCGGCCGGCCTGCCCATCCTCACGGCGATCCTCGGCGTCGGGGTCGCCATGGCCGGCATCCTCGCCGTCGCCGCCTTCACCGACATCTCGACGACGACGCCGACGCTCGCCCTCATGATCGGCCTCGCCGTCGGCATCGACTACGCCCTGTTCCTGCTGTCCCGGCACCGCGCCCAGCTGGCGCGGGGGATGGCGGTCCGGGAGTCCGTCGCCGAGGCCGTCGCGACGGCGGGCAGCGCGGTCATCTTCGCGGGCGCCACCGTGATCATCGCCCTGTGCGGCCTCATGGTCGCCGGCATCCCCTTCCTGTCCGTCATGGGCTTCGCCGCCGCGGGCGCCGTCGCCGTCGCGGTCGCCGTCGCCCTCACGGCGCTCCCGGCCCTCCTGGCCGGCCTCGGCGAACGCCTGCGGCCCCGGGAGGGCTCGCGCGCCCAGCGCCACGCGACCGTCCACCCGGACGAGAAGGCCACGATGGGCGCCCGCTGGGTGGCCCTGGTGACCCGGGCACCCT
Organism: Beutenbergiaceae bacterium; assembly: GCA_039812565.1. GTDB lineage: Bacteria > Actinomycetota > Actinomycetes > Actinomycetales > JAHECE01 > JAHECE01. The sequence continues at coordinate 1,021 of JBDIAU010000313.1, read as the reverse complement.
GGCTGACGGTCGCCGTCGTCGTGCTCGGCCTGATCACCGTCGCGCTGCCGGCCCGCGACCTCCAGCTCGCCCTGCCCGACAACAGCACCGCCGAGGAGGGCTCCGACCAGCGCGTCACGTTCGACCGGATCGCCGAGGCCTACGGGCCGGGGTACAACACGCCGCTCCTGGTCACCGTCGACATCATCCGCACCACCGACCCGCTCGGCGTCATGGCCGGCCTCGCCGACGACCTCGGGCAGCTCGACGGCGTCGCCGCCGTCGGCGTCGCCACCCCCAACGCCACCGCGGACCTCGGGATCGTCCAGATCATCCCCGAGGAGGCGCAGGCGCACCCCTCGACGGCGGCCCTCGTCCGGGAGATCCGCGACGCCCGGGCCGAGCTGGAGGAGCGCTACGACGTCACCGACCTGCGCGTCACCGGCGCGACCGCCGTCGCGATCGACGTCTCCGACCGGCTGGCCGGGGCGCTGGTGCCGTTCGCCGTCGTCGTCGTCGGACTGTCGCTGATCCTGCTCATGCTCGTGTTCCGGTCCATCTGGGTGCCCGTCAAGGCGACGCTGGGCTACCTGCTCTCGGTCGCTGCGGCGTTCGGCGTCGTCGCCGTCGTCTTCTCGTGGGGCTGGTTCGGCGACCTGCTCAACGTGGCCGGCACCGGGCCGGTCATCAGCTTCCTGCCGATCATCCTCATGGGCGTGCTGTTCGGCCTCGCGATGGACTACGAGGTCTTCCTCGTCTCGCGGATGCGCGAGGACTACGTCCGCACCAAGGACGCCCAGCACGCGGTGCGCTCCGGCTTCGCCGCGTCCGCCCGCGTGGTCACCGCGGCCGCGATCATCATGATCGCCGTCTTCGCCGCGTTCGTCCCCGAGTCCGACGCGATGGTCAAGCCGATCGCGCTGGGCCTGGCCGTCGGCGTCTTCGTCGACGCGTTCCTCGTCCGGATGACGCTCGTGCCGGCGGTCCTGGCCCTCCTCGGCGACCGCGCGTGGCGCCTGCCGCGCCGCCTGGACCGGGCGCT
>JBDIAU010000312.1:0-3443 GCA_039812565.1 Beutenbergiaceae bacterium | reverse complement strand
CCCACCTCGCGACGGACCCGGGCGCGCAGATGGACGGCGATCTCCCGGGGCGAGCCGAACAGGTGGGTCGAGCCGGCGACGTCGAGGAACGCCTCGTCGATCGAGATCCGCTGCACCGCCGGGGTGACGTCGCCGAGGATCCCCATCACCTGGTCGGCCAGGGCCTGGTAGCGGTCGAAGTGCCCCCGGACGAAGGTCAGCGTGGGGCACAGCCGGGCGGCCCGCCACCCCGGCATCCCACCCTCGACGCCGAACCTCTTGGCCTCGTACGACGCCGCGAGCACGACGCCGCCGCGCGCTGACCCGCCGACGGCGACCGGCTTGCGGCGCAGCGCCGGGTCGAGCAGCTGCTCGACCGAGGCGTAGAAGGCGTCGAGATCAGCGTGCAGGATGGTGGGCCCGCCGGACACGGGACCAGCATACTCGAACGTCTGTTCGAGCGTCACCCTCAGGGCCGCATCGGCCCCGGGGGACGACCGGCCGGTCCGGGCTGGCGTCGCCGCACCGCTCCGGCCGGGGCGGGTGCCTCGCGCGGCGGCACGGGCCGCACGCCGACGACGACGCGTCGCACGCCGTGCCACAGCGGGTCCTCCACGTGCTGGCCCGGGACCGGCGAGTAGAAGAGGTCCGTCCCGATCTCCGCGACGTGGCGCAGCCGCACGTCCCGCTCCCGCGGCTCCGCGCCGGGCAGGGTCTCGCGCACACGCACGAGGAACTCGGACGGCGGCAGGCCGTCGGAGAGGAGCTGCGGCGGCAGCTCGACCTGGAGCCCGTTCCACCGGCCGGGGTCCACGATGACCACCTGCCGGCCACCATCGCCGTCCATCTCCCCTCCCTCCCGCTCGCCGCTCTCCGAGGGCTCGCGCTCTCGGCTCTCTCGTCCCATCGGCCGCGATCGGCCATCGTTGACAGGACCGGGCGACGTCGTCGGCGTCGGCGTCGACGTCGGGACCGTCCACGACCCCACCGACGTGCGCCGACCGCCTCGCGAAGCACGGACCGCGGGCGGAGAATCGAGCCCGACCGGCGTCGACGAGGGGAGAGCGAGATGGGCAAGACGAGCAAGAAGTCCGCGAAGGCCCCCGCCTCCGACGTCGAGGCGACCGCCGCCACGGAGGTCGCCCCTCGGCTGAAGGAGAAGGAGTACCAACGGCTGCTGCGCCCGCTGCACGGCGAGCTCGTCGCCATGCAGGAGTGGGTCAGGCGCACCGGCGCCAAGGTGTGCGTCGTGTTCGAGGGCCGCGACACCGCCGGCAAGGGCGGCACGATCAAGGCGATCACCGAGCGGGTGAGCCCGCGCGTCTTCCGGGTGGTCGCGCTCCCGGCGCCCACCGAGCGCGAGAAGTCGCAGATGTACATCCAGCGCTACGTGCCGCACTTCCCGGCCGCCGGCGAGGTGGTCGTGTTCGACCGGTCCTGGTACAACCGGGCCGGCGTCGAGCGGGTCATGGGCTTCACGGACGAGGCGACCGTCGAGAAGTTCCTCGCCGCCGTGCCGATGGTCGAGAAGGCGATGGTCGACGCCGGGATCATCCTCGTGAAGTACTGGCTCGAGGTCGGCGAGGACGAGCAGACCCGCCGTCTCCAGGGCCGCATCGACGACCCCCGCAAGACCTGGAAGCTCTCGGACCTCGACCTGGCGTCCTACGGCCGGTGGTACGACTACTCGCGGGCCCGGGACGCGATGATCATGGCGACGAGCTCGGAGCACGCGCCCTGGCACGTCGCATACTCGGACGACAAGAAGCGGACGCGGCTCAACATCATCACCCACCTGCTCAGCCAGGTGCCGTACGAGCCGCTCCCGCCGCACCACGTCGAGCTGCCCGACCGCCAGCGCCCGGACGGCTACCGCGAGCTGGACCTCGCGCACTTCGAGATCCCGACGCCGTACTGAGACGCGTGCGCCCCGCCGTCGAGACCCACGCCCTCACCCGCCGGTTCGGCGGCCTCGTCGCCGTCGACCACCTCGACCTCACCATCCCCGACGGCGAGGTGTACGGCCTCCTCGGCCGCAACGGCGCCGGCAAGACGACCGCCATCCGGATGCTCCTCGGCCTCATCCGCCCCGACGCCGGGACGGTACGCCTGCTCGGCCGGGCGGTCGACGCCCACGGCGGCCCCGCCGGGCCCTGGGCCGCCGTCGGCTACCTGGTCGAGGGCCCGGGGCTGTACCCCGAGCTCACCACCCGGGACCACCTCGCCGTCGCGGCCCGATACCGGCGCATCGACCCGCGACGCGTCGACGACGTCGTCGCCCGCCTCGCGCTCGGCCCCTACCTCGACGTGCGGGCCCGTGCGCTCAGCCTCGGCAACCGCCAGCGCCTCGCCCTCGCGCTCGCCCTGGCCCACCGGCCGCGGCTCCTCGTGCTCGACGAGCCGAGCAACGGGCTCGACCCGGCCGGCATGGTCGAGGTCCGGGCGCTCGTGCGCGAGCAGGCCGACGACGGCGTCGCCGTCCTCATGTCCAGCCACCTCATCGGCGAGGTGACCCGCGTCGCCGACCGGGTGGGCGTCCTGCACGCCGGCCGCCTCGTCGAGGAGCTCGACCCGGCCTCGCTGGAGACGGCGTGGCTGCGCGTCCGCCTCCCGCCCGGCGCCGACGTCGCCACCGCCCTTGCCACGCTCGCCGCCGCCGGGGTCGCGGCGAGCGCCGACGGCACCGTCCTGGCGTGCACCGACGACGCCGCCCTCGCCCGCCCCGAGGACGTCGCGACGGCGCTCGTGCGCGCGGGGTGCCCGCCGCGCGAGCTCGCCGTGGTCGCCGTCGACCTGGAGCAGCACTTCCTGCGCATCACGGGAGAGGCGTCGTGAGGGCGTTCGCCGCGGCCTGGTCCGCGGAGCTGCGCAAGGCGCGCCGGTCCTGGCTCCCGGTGGTCACGCTCGGCGTCGTGGCGGTGATCGCCGTCGTCGAGGGCCTGCTCATGACGATCGCCGCCGACCCCGAGCGGGCGCGCGAGCTGGGACTCCTCGGTCAGAAGGCCCAGCTCGCGGGGGTGGAGTCGACGTGGGCCGGCCTCCTCGGCTTCATGGCCCAGGTGGTCGCCGCCGCTTCGCTCATGCTCTTCGCGTTCGTCCTCGCGTGGGTGTTCGGACGCGAGTTCGCCGACCGCACCGCGCACTACCTCATGGCCCTGCCGGTCTCGCGCGCGACCGTCGTCGGCGCCAAGCTGGCGCTCGCGGCGGCCTGGTGCGCCGGGCTGGCCGTGCTCCTCGTCGTGCTCGGGCTGGCTGTCGGCGTCGTGCTCGACCTGCCGGGCTGGGACGCGGCAGCGGTCGCGGCCGGCGTCGGTCGGAGCCTGCTCGCGGCGGCGCTGATGATCCCCGCCGTGCTGCCGGTCGCGCTCGTCGCGAGCGCCGCGCGCGGCTACCTCGCCGCGCTCGCCTCGGCGCTCGGCATGCTCGTCGTCGCGCAGCTGGGCGCCGCCCTCGGCTGGGCCAGG
>JBDIAU010000311.1:0-3448 GCA_039812565.1 Beutenbergiaceae bacterium | reverse complement strand
GCGGCACGTCCGAGGCCCCGTCCGCGGCACGGGGCGCCTACCTCCCGGACCTCTACGGCGACCGGTGGGCGCCGGTGCTGGTCGCCGTCACGGACGCGGCCACCGTCCCGGTCCTCGACGGTGAGGTCGCAGGCATCGCCTACACCTACCGCGTGCAGGGCAGGGACACCGGCACCTGGCACCTCACGTCGGGAGCCGTCTACATCGACGCCGAGACGCTCGACGTGCCGGCCTCCGGGGGCGAGCCGGGCTGGGTCCCGGTCCTGCGCCACGAGCTGGGGCACGTCGTCGGCCTCGACCACGTCGACGACCCGTCCCAGCTGATGAACCCCGTGACGTCGGGCCTGCGGACGTACCAGGACGGCGACCGCGCCGGCCTGGCCCTCCTCGGCCAGGGGCCCTGCGCCCCGGACGTCTGAGGTCCGCCCGAGGTAGCGCTCGCCCTCGGCGCGACGCGGGTCCACGCTGGACCCATGAGTCGACGCCCGCTCCTCGCCGCCCTCGCCGCGCTGCTGCTCCTCGCCGCCGGGTGCGGCGTGATCCGGGACGCCGGCCCGCAGACCACCCGGACCCAGGAGGTGAGCGGCGACGTCGTCGGGGTGGACCTCGCGATGTCCGGCACGGTGGTGGTCCGCGCAGGCTCCCCGGCGAGCCTCACGATGACCGGCGGGGAGAACCTCCTCGACCACGTCCGCACACGCGTCGACGGCGACGGCGTGCTCGTCATCGACCTCGACGGGCCCGGGATGTGGCGGGACGCCGACCTGAGCGCAACCCTCGTGGTGCCCGAGCCGAGCATCGCGCGGCTCAGCGGGTCCGGCGTCGTGCGCGTCGAGGCACCGTCGGGCGACGAGCTCGCCGTCGTCCTCGGCGGGTCCGGCACCGTCGAGGCGAGCGACGTCCGGGTCTCGGCGCTCGAGGTCGACCTCGGCGGCTCGGGCACCGTGCGGGCCAGCGGCCGGTGCCGGACGCAGGACGTCTCGATCAGCGGCTCGGGGACGTACGACGGCGTCGCCCTGGACTCCCAGGACGCCACGGTGGGCGTCAGTGGGTCCGGGCGAGCGGAGGTCACGGTCACCGGGACGCTCGACGCGACCATCTCCGGCTCCGGCACGATCACGTACGACGGCGGGCCGAGCGTCACCTCCGAGGTCAGCGGGTCGGGGAGCATCGCCGCCCGCTGAATCCGCCTAGGATCCCGGCATGCCCGTCCCGGAGTTCGTCGTCCGCCTGCGCGACCACGTCGGAACCGAGCTGCTGTGGCTGCCCGGGGTGACCGGCGTCGTGCTCGACGGCGCGGACCGCGTCCTGCTCGTGAAGCGCTCGGACAACGGCCGGTGGGCGCTGGTCTCGGGGATCCTCGAGCCCGGGGAGGAGCCGGCCCGCGCGCTCGTGCGGGAGATCGCGGAGGAGACGAGGGTCGACGCCGAGGTGCTGGCCCTCGCGTACGTGGACGTCAGCCGGCCCGTCGTCTACCCCAACGGAGACCGCGCCCAGTACCTCGACCTGACCTTCCTGTGCCGCCACGTCGCCGGCGAGGCCGCCGTCGGGGACGAGGAGTCGACGGCGGTCGGCTGGTTCGCGCTCGAGGACCTGCCCGAGCCGCTCAACCCGAGCTCCCGCGAACGGCTCGCGGCCGCGCTCGCCTACCGTTCGGACCCGGCCGCCGGGGCCCGGTTCGTGCGCTGAGGCGGTCCGGTCCGGCGACCGGTCAGCTCGGCCGCCGGCCGAGCGAGAGGCGGGCGGCGCCGAGGATCACCTTGGCGAGCGTCGCGACGATGGCGATGTCGAGGAGCATCTGGACCGTGACGACGACGCGGGCCGCCTGGCTCACCGCGGCGACGTCGCCGAAGCCGACCGTCGCCAGGATCGTGACCGTGAAGTAGACCGCGTCGAGGTGGTTGAGGCTCTCCGTGAACTGGCCCGTGCCGTCCGTCGACATGACGAGGTAGACCGCCGAGAACAGGGCGATGAACAGGGGGACCAGCACCCCGATCGCCTCCGCGGCGCGGAGCTGGGGCAGGTCCGAGCGCAGGATTCGGAGGACCTCCCAGACGGCGGCGGCCAGGAACGCGACGATGCTCAGGAGAAGCTGCAGGCCGACGTTGCCGATCTCCCGGTCGAACGGCACGGCGAAGTACACGCCGAAGACCGCGACCCACGCCCCGGCGATGATCACCGCGGTGTGGAGCGTGGCGCGGCGCCGTTCGGGCGGGGTCAGGTCGCCGAGACTGCGTGGGCTCATGGCCGTCACCTCCTGGGCGAGACCGTAGCGGCAGCCTCCGGTGCCGCACCCCTTCCCGGGCGCGCGGGCCCGTCCTAGTCTCGTCTGAGGGAGCGAGCACGCAGCGCGAGGAGGCGACGGTGCCGAACCTCATGGAGCGGGTCCGACGGCGGCTGCCGTCGCGACGTCACGCCGTCGACCCCTTCGTCACGCTGGAGCTCCAGGCGCGCCTCACGCGGCTGGCGCGGGAGTTGGACGACATGGGAACGGGTCGCACACCCGTGTTCGCCCTGGCGCATCACGCCGAGGCGGCCACCCGGGCCTACGAGATGACACTCGCCGAGGCATGCCGGCTCATGGGCGCCCCAGTCCCGGAGCCGCCTTTGCCGCGGGAGTCGCGGATCCTCCTCATGGCCGCCGAGCTGTGGCGCACCGGCTGGACCTGGTGACGGACGCCGTCGGCGAGGGGGTTACGGCGGTGTCGACTCCGTGCCTGTCGACTCCGCGGCGGACGTCTCGTCGGCCCGCCGACGCGGGCTGAGGAAGGCGTTCGCCAGGTAGCCGGTGAACGTTCCGAAGATCCCGACGCCGACGACGATGATCACCGAGCCGATCACACGTCCGGCGTTCGTGACGGGGAACTGGTCGCCGTAGCCCACGGTGGAGATGGTGACGATCGTGTACCAGAGCGCGTCGGACGCCGTCGTGATGTTGGCACCCTCGACGCCCTGCTCAACGTTGAGGACGGCCAAGCTGCCGAACTCGAGGACGAGGATGCCGAGCAGGAGCAGCGTCAGGAGTGCCGAGTTCGCGCGCTCGTCGACCAAGGCGCGCAGGACGGTGCGGGGCCCGAGCTCACGCAGCAGCCGGATGACCCGGACCAGCCGGAACGCACGCAGCGCCTTGAGCTGGGCCAGAGGGAGGCTGGCCAGCAGGTCGGCCCACCCGAAGCGCCGCCAGAAGTAGGTGCTCCTCGACTCGGCGGTGACGAGTCGGTAGGTGAAGTCGATCATGAAGATGCCGCTCAGGACGGCGTTCATCGTCCAGAGGATCCTCTGGAGGTTCTCGTCGTCCTGCACGAGGTAGAGCAGGAACAGGTTGAGGATCGACAGGATCGACAGGACGCCGATGAAGATCTCGTAGCCCGTGCCCTTGAGCTCGCCCTTGGCCGCCCGCTGCGTCACGCCGGGAGTCTGGCACGTCGCACCGGGCGGGGGTGGTTGG
>JBDIAU010000310.1:0-3452 GCA_039812565.1 Beutenbergiaceae bacterium | reverse complement strand
TCCGTGATCCTCGGCGTCGTCGTCGTCAACACGATCGTCGGGTTCGTCCAGGAGTCCAAGGCGGAGGCCGCGCTCGACGCCCTGCGGGCCATGGTGAGCACCCAGGCCCGGGTGCGACGGTCGGGGCGGGTCGCGACGGTCGCCTCCGAGGAGCTGGTCCCCGGGGACGTCGTGCTCGTCGAGGCCGGGGACAAGGTGCCGGCCGACCTGCGCCTGCTGCGGCACGCCCGGCTGGCCGTCGACGAGTCGGCGCTCACCGGGGAGTCGCTGCCCGTCGTCAAGGACGAGGACGCCGTGCCCGTCGAGACGCCCGTCTCGGACCGGCACTCCATGCTCTACTCCGGCACGCTCGTGACCAGCGGCAGCGGCGTCGGGGTGGCGGTCGCGACCGGGGCCGGGACGGAGATCGGCGAGATCCACCGGCTCGTCGGGACCGCGGACCGGCTCGCGACGCCGCTGACCCGCCGGCTCTCCTGGTTCAGCAAGGTCCTCACCGTCGCCATCCTCGGCCTGGCCGGCCTCACCTTCGCCCTGGGCCTGCTGCGCGGCGAGCCGCCCGCGGACATGTTCCACGCCGCCGTCGCGCTCGCCGTCGGCGCCATCCCCGAGGGCCTGCCCGCCGCCGTGACCATCACCCTCGCGATCGGCGTCGGCCGGATGGCGCGACGCCGCGCCGTCGTGCGCCGGCTCCCCGCCGTCGAGACGCTCGGCAGCACGACGGTCGTGTGCACCGACAAGACCGGCACGCTCACCGAGAACCGGATGACCGTGACGGCGGCGTGGACGGCGCGCGGGCCGTACGCCGTGAGCGGCGTCGGCTACGCCCCCGAGGGTCGCGTCACCGACGCCGACGGCGCCCGGGCCACCCTCGCCCCCGACGGCGCCCCCGCCCCCGACGGCGACGTCGCCCTCGCCTGGTCCGTCCGGGCGGCGGTGCTCTGCAACGACGCCGACCTCGTGCGGGAGGGCGAGGACTGGCAGGTCGGCGGCGACCCGACGGAGGGGGCGCTGCTGACCCTCGCGGCCAAGGCGGGCGTGGCCGCCGAGCACCTGCGCGCCGCGGCACCGCGCCTGGCCACGCTCCCGTTCTCCGCCGAGCGCGGCGTGATGGCGACCGCCCACCGGCGTCACGCACCCCTCGACGGCGCCGGTCTGCCGGCCGCTCCCCCGCCGGCGGGGGACGTCGTCGTGCTGGTCAAGGGCGCCACGGAACGGGTGCTCGAGGCGTGCACCGGCCTCCTCGGCGCGGACGGCCGGACGGGTCCGCTCGACCGCGACGCGGTCCTCGCCCGGGTCGCCGCGCTGGCCGCGGACGGCCTGCGAGTGCTGGCGACCGCCGTCGGCCTGGCGGAGCGGCCGGAGCCGGTCGAGGACGGCGTGCTCGGCGGCCTCGCGCTCACGGGCCTGGTCGCGATGCTGGACCCCCCGCGGCCGGCGGCCATCGGCGCGGTGGCGTCGTGCCGCACGGCCGGCGTCCAGGTCAAGATGATCACCGGCGACCACGCGGCGACCGCGGCCGCGATCGCCCGCCGCGTGGGCCTCGACACCGACGCCGGCGGGGTGGTCACGGGCGCCGAGCTCGCCCGCCTCGACGACGCCGAGCTGCCCGACGTCGCCGAGCGCACCACCGTGTTCGCCCGCGTCACGCCGGAGCAGAAGCTCCGCCTGGTCGACGCCCTGCAGGCGCGTCGGCACGTCGTCGCCATGACCGGCGACGGCGTCAACGACGCCCCGGCGCTGCGCCAGGCCGACATCGGCGTCGCGATGGGCCGCAGCGGGACGCAGGTCGCCACCGAGGCGGCCGACATGGTCCTCACCGACGACGACTTCGCCACCATCGAGGCGGCCGTCGAGGAGGGCCGCGGCGTCTTCGACAACCTCACGAAGTTCATCGTCTGGACGCTGCCCACGAACATGGGCGAGGGCCTGGTGATCCTCGTCGCGATCGTGCTCGGGCTGTCGCTGCCGATCCTGCCCGTGCAGATCCTGTGGATCAACATGACCACCGCCGTGCTGCTCGGCCTCATGCTCGCGTTCGAGCCGAAGGAGCCCGGCATCATGCTCCGGCCGCCCCGGGACCCGGCCCGGCCGCTCCTCACGGGGGCTCTGGTCGCGCGCATCCTGCTCGTCTCCGCCCTGCTGCTGGGCGGGTCCTGGTGGGTTTTCGAGCAGGAGCTCGCGAGCGGGGCGTCGCTCGAGGTGGCCCGGACGGCGGCCGTCAACCTGTTCGTCGCCGTCGAGGTCGCCTACCTGTTCTCGTGCCGGTCGCTGACCCGCCCGGTGCGATCGCTCGGGCTGCTGGCGAACCGGTGGGTCCTCGGCGGCGTCGCCCTGCAGGTCCTCGCCCAGGCCGCGATCACGTACGTCCCCGTGATGAACGACGTGTTCGCGACCGCTCCGCTCGGCGTGGACGCGTGGCTGCGGATCGTGGCCGTGACAGCGGTGGCCGCCGTGGTCGTCGGCGTGGACAAGCGGCTGCGCGGCGGGTCCCTGTGACGGCACGCGCTCAGCGCGCGACGGTCGTCAGGTACCACAGGGACGAGGTCAGCCACGCGGCGACGAGGGTGGTGAAGAGCAGCCCGCCCAGCCACGGCACGGCACGGTCCGGCACCCCGCTGACCCGCAGGGCGAGCAGCTTGGCGACGAGCACCCCGTACAGGAGGCAGCCGGCGAGCGAGTGCGCCAGCACGCGCGGCGTGGTGGTGACGAAGCCCAGCACCCACAGGCACTGGAACGCGACCGGCAGCGAGACGGCGACGGCGAGCAGCCCGCTGACCCGGTGCAGCCTCGCGACGCGGCGGGTGCCGGGCGCCCGGCCGAGGCGGCCGTACATCCGCAGGGCCGTGACGACCTGGACGACGCCGAGGGCGAGCGCCACGCTCGAGAGCGCCACCTTGGCCTCGAGGAACGAGCCGTAGCCGAACGTCGCGAGCGCGCGGCCGGACGGCTCGTGGACACGCCCGAGCACGCCGAGGCCGACGGCGACGGCCGCCCCCGCGTGCAGGACGCCCACCAGGAGGCGCGCGCCGCGCCCCGGCGGGACCTGCGCCGTCGCACCCTCCGTCACGTCCGTCACGATCCCCTCCGCCCCGTCAGAGCGCGGCCTGCGCCCAGACCGTCTCGCCCGCGACCAGCTCGACCCCGGTGACCGCGGCACCGGTACCCGGCCGGTCCACCACCCACGTCGTCCCGGCCGGCTCGTCGAGCTCCCAGGTGTCCGCCGCCTCGCGCGTGCCGTCGGCGCGGACGAGGACGCACGCGTAGGTGACGCCGGCGCGGCCGTCGGTGAGCGTGACCACCAGGACGGGCCGCCCGTCGTGGCGGCTCTCGAGCACCGTCCCCACCCGCTCGCCGTCGTCCGTCAGGAGCGCCGCGCCGACCGCGGCCACCGGGGCCGCCTCGGGCGGGCGGGCCTGGAGGACGACGACGGCGCCCGCCGCCCCGACCACGAC
>JBDIAU010000309.1:0-3470 GCA_039812565.1 Beutenbergiaceae bacterium | reverse complement strand
CCCGGCCGCGGGCGCGGCGGGTGCGGCGCGGGACGGTGGCGATCGGCCGGCCGGAGGCCGGTCGAGGCCTCCCTCCCGGAGCGAGTGAGCTCCATCGGCTGGCCTCCCGGAGGGCGGCGGGACGCCGCCTCTCACTCGTGACGGTAGGCGACGACGGCGCGACGCACGGTGGCCGACACGCCCGGCTGCGGGGTGGCGTTCCGCACACCTGGACGCCCGGCGGGCGCGCGTCCTGGCCCGTCAGCGGCCCAGCCGCCGCTCCCTCAGCGCGTAGGCGCGCAGCGCGCGCAGGAAGTCGACCCGACGGAAGTCGGGCCAGTAGGCCTCGCAGAAGTAGAACTCGGTGTGCACGCTCTGCCACAGGAGGAACCCGCCGAGCCGCTGCTCGCCCGAGGTGCGGATGACGAGGTCGGGGTCGGGCTGGCCCTTGGTGTACAGGTGGTCGGCGATGTGCTCGACCGTGAGGATCTGGGCGAGCTCCTCGATGCTCGTGCCCGCCTCGGCGTGCTCCTTGAGGAGGCTGCGCACGGCGTCGGCGATCTCGTGGCGCCCCCCGTAGCCGACGGCCACGTTGACGTGGAGGCCGACGACGTCGCCCGTGGCGGCCTCCGCGGCGCGCAGCCGGGCGGCGGCGGGCTCGGGCAGGAGGTCGAGGGCGCCCACCACGCGCAGGCGCCAGCGCTTGGCCCGAGCGAGGGACTCGACCGCGTCGACGATGATCTCGAGGAGGTCGGCGACCTCGGCGGGGTCGCGGTTGAGGTTGTCGGTGGACAGCATCCAGAGGGTCACGATCTGGACGCCGACGTCCTCGGACCAGCCGAGCAGATCTGTGATCTTGTCCGCACCCCGGCGGTGCCCGTCCGCGGGGGCGCTGCCCGTCGACCGTGCCCATCGGCGGTTGCCGTCGAGGATGACGCCGATGTGTCGCGGCACGTCAGCGGGCCTGAGCGAGGCGCGCAGACGGCGCTCGTACATCCCGTAGAGCACGGTTGGAGGTCGCATGCGAGGTGGGTTCTCCCGGCGTCGGACGAACGGGGGTCACGCTACCCCGAGGCGGGGTCCTGGCGTGGTTACGGTCGAGTAACCTACGATTGCGTAACTTACGATGGCGGTTCCAGGGTGGAGGATGTGCGGATGGCCAAGCGCACGGGCACGGCGGACGAGGCGGAGGGCCTGCACGGACCCGTCCACGCCGTCGTCGCCACCGTCAAACCCCACCTCAGAGGCTGGATCCACGCGGGGATGGCGCCGATCGCCCTGGTGGCGGGCGCCGTCCTGGTCATCCTCTCGCCGACTCCGGCGGCACGGTGGAGCACCGCGGTCTTCGCCGCCGCGACGACGCTCCTGTTCACCGCCAGCGCGGTCTACCACCGCGGCACCTGGTCGCCCCGCACGACCGCCGCCCTGCGGCGCCTCGACCACTCCAACATCTTCCTGGTCATCGCCGGCACCTACACGCCCCTCGCCGCGCTGGTCCTCGCACCCGAGGACCCCGCGGGGGCGAAGGTGCTGCTGATCCTCGTCTGGGCCGGCGCCCTCGCCGGCATCCTCGCGCGGATCTTCTGGCTCCGGGCCCCGCGCTGGTTCTACGTCCCCGTCTACATGGCGCTCGGCTGGGTCGCGGTCGGCTACCTGCCCCGGTTCTGGAGCTACGGCGACCACGCCATCGTGTGGTGGGTCGCCGTCGGCGGGCTCGCCTACTCCCTCGGAGCCGTGGTGTACGCGCTCAAGCGGCCCAACCCGAGCCCGCGGTGGTTCGGCTTCCACGAGATCTTCCACGTGCTCACGGTCGTGGGCTACGCCTCCCACTACGTGGCCGTGTCGATCGCCTCGCTCGGGTCGGCGTAGCCGCCCGGCGACCGCACCGAAGGGGACGACGATGTCCGACGACGAGCACGACCACCGCGGCGCCGACCTGTGGTCCCCGCCGCCGTGGCGCGCGCTGCTCGCCGGCCCGCAGACGCGGCTCGACGCGCTCGACCGCGCGGCGACGCCCGGTTGGTCCGGGACCAAGGACGACGCGCGGGACCGCCTCCGCGAGCTCGGCGAGGAGCTCTCGGACCTGCAGGAACGCCTGTGGGCCAACGGCAAGGACGGGGAGGGCCCGTCGGTGCTGCTCGTCGTCCAGGGGCTCGACACGGCCGGCAAGGGTGGGATCCTGCGCCACGTGGTCGGCATGGTCGACCCGCAGGGCGTCGCGCTGCGGGCCTTCGGCCGCCCGACCGAGGAGGAGCGGGCCCACCACTACCTCTGGCGCATCCGCAACGCGCTGCCGGGCCCCGGCCGGATCGGCGTCTTCGACCGCTCCCACTACGAGGACGTGCTCGTCGTGCGCGTCGACGGGCTCGTGCCGCCCGAGGTCTGGGCGGCCCGGTACGACGAGATCGTGGCCTTCGAGGAGGAGGTCGCCGCGCGGGGCACGGTGCTGCTCAAGGTGGCGCTGCTGATCTCGCACGAGGAGCAGGGCGCCCGGCTCCTCGAGCGGCTCGACCGGCCGGACAAGCACTGGAAGTACAACCCCGGCGACATCGGCACCCGGCTGCGGTGGGACGACTACCAGGCCGCGTACCAGGACGTCCTGGACCGCACGTCGACGCCCGAGGCGCCCTGGTTCGCGATCCCCGCGGACCACAAGTGGTACGCGCGGCTCGCCGTCGCCGAGCTGCTCACCCGCACCCTGCGCGGGCTCGACCTGCGCTGGCCCGCCGCGACGTTCGACGTCGCCGCCGAACGGGCCCGCCTGGCCGCGACGATGACGGCGCCCGAGCGCCGCTCGGTGCTCGCCCGCGACGAGGGCTGACGGCCCGCTCAGGGCGCGGGCACCACCCGGTAGCGGCGGTGCTCCAGCACGGGCACGACGGCGCGGGCCCGGGCGACGAGCGCCGGGTCGAGCTCGGCCACGAGCACGGCGTCGCCCTCCCCCGCGGCCTCGGCGACGACGGCGCCGAACGGGTCCACGACGGCGCTGTGCCCGGTGCGCCCCGGGCCGCACTGGCTGGCCAGGAGCAGGTAGCACGTGTTCTCGATCGCCCGGGCGCGGGCGAGGACGCGCAGCTGCTCGGCCTTGCCCGGGCCGCTCGCCCACGCGGCGATGACGACGAGCACCTGCGCGCCCGCGTCGACGAGCCGCCGCGCGGACTCCGGGAAGCGCAGGTCGTAGCAGGTGAGGACGCCGACGGCGAGGCCGTCGACGTCGACGACGAGCGGCGCGGCGCCCGGCTCGCCCCCGACGAGGGCGTCCGACTCGCGCCAGCCGAACGCGTCGAAGAGGTGGACCTTGGCGTACGTCCCGAGGACGTCGCCGTCGGGCCCGGCCGCGAGGGCCAGGTTGACGCCGCGCCCCTCCGGCCCCGTCGCGACGAACCCGGCCACCACGGTCGCGTGCGCGCGGGCGGCGGCGCCGCGCAGCGCGCTGACGAACGGGCCGTCCCGCTCCTCCGCGAGCGCCGGGTCGGGCGCCGGGAGCCAGC
>JBDIAU010000308.1:0-3482 GCA_039812565.1 Beutenbergiaceae bacterium | reverse complement strand
CGCCTCGACCACCGGGGACTCCGGGTCGCGCAGCTCCTCCGGCCAGGTCCGCCAGTCGCTCGAGGGCTGGGCCTCGGCGATGGCGCACCAGGTCGCGAAGCGCTCGAGCTCGGCCCCGTGCCGCCGGGCGAACCGGGTGAACTCCAGGGGCAGGTCGCGCCGGACGGCGTCGAACACCCGCTGCAGCGCCTCCCGCTTGAGCGCCCAGACCTTGGGGCGCTGGATGCGTCGGTCGCGGTTGAGCGCCCGGCCCGCCTCGGCGAGGTCGGAGAGGTCGACGCGCTCTGCGCCCGGCGCCGCGCCGGGCGCGACGTGGAGGAGGTTGAGCCACTGCCGGGAGGCGGGGGAGTACGGGGACGGCTGCGGGTCGTCGTCGGGGGCGCCGGCGTGGACGGGAGAGACGAGGAGGGTGCCGGCGCTCTGCTCGGCCGCGATCCGGGCGATGAGGGCGAGGTCGCGGAAGTCGCCGATGCCCCAGGACTCGCGGCTGCGCGCCGCGTACAGCTGGACGGCCCAGCCCCACGTCCGGCGGGGCTGCGGGAGCGTCTCGGGGGCGGCGAGGACGAGGCGGCGCTCGCCGTCGTCGGTGTAGAGGATGTGGTAGCCGACGGCGTCGACGATGCCGTCGACGCGGATGGTGTCCCCGCCGTCGACGGCGAGCCAGCCGACGAGATCGGGGTGGTGGCGGCCGGGGGTGCACACGAGCGGTGCTCCCGTCCCGGCGTCCTCGATCGTGAAAGACGATCGGATGGACCGGAGCGTCGACTCGGGTGCCACCTTGAGGTCGCCGTGCGCGTCCACGAAGGTCGTGGCCACGCCGAGCGGCTCCAGGGAGCGCCGGAGGTCGTCGTAGAGGTCGACGGACATGCTCCGGAGGGTATCTGACGCCTGTGTCGTGAACTCGCGTCGGGCGGCCGGAGGGGTCGAGAGGATCGTCACACGCGGGAAGGCTTGTATTTGACGAGCGGGCGGCGCGGGGGCAGCGTGGTGGGGCCGCCCCGCCGTCGTTGGAGGATGCATGACCGCCACCGCCCCTGCCTCGCCCACGCTCACGATGGCGGACGGCCGCCCGATCCCCCAGCTCGGCCTGGGCGTCTGGCAGGTCCCCGACGACGACGCCGAGGCCGCCGTCCGGACCGCCCTCGAGGCCGGCTACCGGCTGGTGGACACCGCCCGCATCTACGACAACGAGGTGGGTGTGGGCCGCGGGCTGCGGGCCTCCGGGCTCCCGCGCGACGAGCTGTTCGTCACGACGAAGGTCTGGAACTCCGACCAGGGCGCCGAGCGGACCGTCGCCGCCTGCCGCGCCTCGCTCGACCGGCTCGGTCTCGACCACCTCGACCTGTACCTCATCCACTGGCCGTCGCCGAAGAAGGACCGGTACGTCGAGACGTGGCGAGCGCTCGTGAGCCTGCGCGAGGAGGGGCTCGTCCGCTCGATCGGGGTGTCGAACTTCACGCAGGCGCACATCGAGCGGATCGTCGCCGAGACCGGCGTCGCGCCGGTCGTCAACCAGGTGGAGCTCCACCCGCGCTTCCCGCAGGCAGGTCTGCGCGCCTTCCATGCGGAGCACGGCATCCTCACCCAGGCCTGGAGCCCGCTCGCGCAGGGCGAGCTGCTGGCGCACCCGACCGTCGTCGGCCTCGCCGACAAGCACGGCGTCAGCCCCGCCCAGGTGGTGCTGCGGTGGCACGTCCAGCTCGGCAACCTCGTCATCCCGAAGTCCGTGACGCCGTCGCGGATCGTCGCGAACATCGACGTGTTCGGGTTCGAGCTGGCCGACGACGACCTGGCCGCGATCGCGACCCTCGAGACCGGTGAGCGTCTGGGGCCGGACCCGGACTCCTTCTGAGCTCCCGACGGCGCCCGGTCACCACGGCCCGGTGCCGTCGCCCGGGCTCGGGGTCGCCCGGGCGCGCGCGTCAGTCGGAGACGACGGGCAGGCCGGTGGAGTCCGAGGCTGCCTGCAGTCCGCCGGCGTCGGTGACGTCGGTGAAGCCGGCGTCGACCATCTGCTGTGTCGCGGCCGCCGACCGGTTGCCGGAGCGGCAGTAGACGACATACGGCTGGTCCTTGGGGAGCGAGATGAGCGCGGCGGCGAAGTCGACCTGGTTCTCGACGTCGATGTTCACCGCGCCCTCGAGGTGACCCTGTGCGAACTCGGCCGGCGTGCGGACGTCGACGACGACGGCGCCCGTCGTGTCGATCGTCTCCGCGGGCGTCGAGCTGCAGGCGCTCACGCCGACGAGGGCGAGGAGGGTGGCGACGAGGGTGAAGAGGAGACGGCGCATGCCAGGAGTCTAGCCCTAAATACCCCTGGGGGTATTTAGGGGCTGGTCGAGCCGGGCGAAACGGCACCTCAGGGCGCGTCCGGCCACTCGCCGATCGGCGCGAGGTCGCCGGCCGCTCGCCACGCCGCGCCGGATCGCTGGTCGTTGAGCACGACCGTGTCGTCGTCGAAGCGGAAGCGAAGCTCGGCGTCGTCGCCGACGTCGACGCGGCCGACGAGGTCGTCCTCCGTGCCCGGACAGTCGCGGACGACGGCGCCCGTCCCGTGCCACGCGGCGAAGCCGCACCCGTCCACGAGCACCGGCGCGGGAGGGCTCTCGCCGCCGGCACCCACCACACCCGCCGGTCCGCCGTCGAGTGGTTGCGACACCAGTGCCGACGAGGTCGCGACCAGCACCGCGTCACCCTTCGGCCCGGGGCGCTGCAGCCTCGCGTCCCGTGACGTGTGCATCTCGACGACGGACCCCGGTAGATAGAGCCTGCCGTTGGTCCGGTCGAGCACCACCGGCGCATCGCCCACCGCCGTGACGAGGAGGTCGTCGCCGTCCGAGACCCGCTGCAGCGGGACGCCGTCCGCGTCGGCGAGATCCCCCTCCTGATCCACGGTGAAGAGGGCAGCCTGTCCAGGGTCGACGACGTACGTCACGCCGTCGAGCCCGACGGCGACCCGCGAGCCGGTCGACAGCCCGTCGAGAGTGGGCGCGTCGTTGGTGACGTCCAGGGCTGTGAGCCCCGCCACCGAGGTGACCCACAGCTCGCCGTCGGTGGTGTCGAGGACCGCTGCCACGCCGCCGCCCGACTCGACGCGGGAGCCGACAGGGACGCGGACCGGCGCGGCGGTGACCTCCTGCTCCGAGGGGTCCACCACGAGGACCCGGGATGCGTCGGTGTCGTAGACGACGACGGCCTCCTCGTCCTGGGACACCACCTCGACGCTCGACGACCCGACGTCGACGGTCCCGGTGATGCGGCCATCGTCGACATCGACCCGGCCGACGAGCGCCTCGTCGGCCGACGCGATCCAGAGGGTCGTCTCCCGCGCTCCCAGCAGCACGACGACCGCGCCGAGGCCGAGCGCGACGGCCAGACCGGCGACGACGATCCCGACGACCGCCAGCCCGCGCCGGCGGCCAGGGCGAGCGGCCCGGCGACCGGACGGCGAGCGAGGTGTCGCGGCGGTGGCGGGCGCCGTC
>JBDIAU010000307.1:0-3492 GCA_039812565.1 Beutenbergiaceae bacterium | reverse complement strand
GTGACCTCCGAGCGCCCGCGGACCCACCGGTGGACGGAGCTCGGGCTGCTGGTGCTCGCGCTCGGCCTCGGCGTGTTCGCGTACGCGCAGGTGGGCCTCAACACGCAGGGCGCGGTGCCCGCGAACATCATCGGCTACAGCGTGGGCATGACGGTCCTCGCGGCGCTCATGCACGTGGTGCTGCGGTGGCGGGCGCCGTACGCGGACCCGGTGATCCTGCCCGCCACCGTCGCGCTGAACGGCATCGGGCTGGCCATGATCTACCGGCTCGACCTCGCGTACACGCTGCGGGGCCAGACGGACGGCTTCGCGACCAAGCAGCTCGGCTGGACGGTCGCCTCCGTGCTCGCGGCGGCGACGATCCTCGTTCTGCTCCGCGACCACCGCACGCTGCGGCGCTACACGTACACGGCGATGATCGCCGGTCTCGGCCTGCTCGTCCTGCCGCTCGTCCCCGGCCTCGGCGTCACGATCAACGGGGCCCGGATCTGGATCCGGTTCGGGTCGTTCGCGTCGTTCCAGCCGGGTGAGCTCGCCAAGATCGCGCTCGCCGTCTTCTTCGCGGGCTACCTCGTGACCCACCGGGACAACCTCGCCCTCGCCGGCCCGAAGGTGCTCGGGGTGCACCTGCCGCGTGCCCGCGACCTCGGCCCGATCCTGCTCGCGTGGGCGATCAGCCTGGCGGTCCTGGTCTTCGAACGGGACCTGGGCACGTCGCTGCTGTTCTTCGGCATGTTCGTGGCGATGCTCTACGTGGCGACCGAGCGGCTCAGCTGGGTGCTCATCGGGCTCGTGCTGTTCGCCGGCGGCGCTGCGGCCGCGGCGATCCTGCTCCCGCACGTCGGGGCCCGGTTCGACGTCTGGCTGAACCCCCTGGACCAGGCGATCTACGACCGCGACCCGGGCGGCTCCTTCCAGCTCGTCCAAGGCATGTTCGGGATGGCGAACGGCGGCCTCATGGGCACGGGCTGGGGGTTGGGCTATCCCTACCTCGTCCCGTACGCGAACAGCGACTTCATCATCAGCTCGCTGGGCGAGGAGCTCGGGCTCACCGGGCTGCTCGCGATCCTCGCGCTCTACCTGATCATCGCCCAGCGCGGGCTGCGCACCGGCGTCGGCGTCCGGGACGGCTTCGGCAAGCTCCTCGCCTCCGGCCTGGCGTTCGTGCTGGCGTTCCAGACCTTCGTCGTGGTCGGCGGGGTCACCGGCCTCATCCCGCTCACGGGCCTGACGGCCCCGTTCCTGGCGTACGGCGGCTCGTCGCTGCTGGCCAACTGGATGATCGTGGCCCTCCTGCTGCGGATCTCCGACGGCGCCCGGCGGCCTGCGCCGGCCGGCGCCGGTGAGCCGCCCGGGCCGAGCGCGGTGCCCGTCGGCAGCCGCCCGGACGTGCGGCCCTCCGACGCCGAGTCCACCACGGTGACGGCGGCGGTGCGCACCGAGCCGCCCGCCGGGGACGGGGGGCGGGCGTGAACACCCCGATCCGGCGCGTCTTCCTCGTCGTCATGGTCATGGCGCTGGCGCTGATGGTCTCCGCGACGGCCATCCAGTACTTCCGGGCCGGGGACCTCAACACCGACGGCCGCAACGTCCGGGCGCTGTACCGGGAGTACGGCCGCGACCGCGGGCCGATCATCATGGCCGGCGAGCCGGTGGCCCAGTCCGAGCCCGTCGACGACGCCTACAGCTTCCTGCGCACCTACCCCCGCGGGTCGCTGATGGCGCCGGTGACCGGGTACTTCTCGCTGGTCAACGGCGTGACCGGGATGGAGCGGGCGGAGAACAGCGTCCTCAACGGGACGTCGAGCTCGTTGCTCCTCGAGCGCGTGCAGGCGCTGTTCACGGGGCGCCAGCCCCAGGGCGGCTCGGTCGAGCTGACGATCGACCCGGCCGCCCAGCAGGCGGGCTTCGACGCCTTCGGCGACCAGGTGGGCGGCGCCGTCGCCCTCGACCCACGCACGGGCGCCGTGCTCGCACTGGTCTCGACGCCGTCCTTCGACCCGAACCTCCTGACGAGCCACGACCTGACGGCGGTCCGCACCGCCTTCGACGCCCTGGAGTCGGACCCCGAGCAGCCGCTGACCAACCGGGCCATCGCGGGCACGCTCTACCCGCCGGGCTCGACGTTCAAGCTGGTGACGATGGCCGCGGCCCTCGCGACCGGCGACTACCACGCCGACACCGTCGTGGACGCGCCGGACCAGTACCAGCTCCCGGGCAGCTCGGCCCTGCTGGGGAACCCGGGGGGCGAGCGGTGCGGCGACGGCGTCTCGGTCACCCTGGAGTACGCGCTCCAGGTCTCGTGCAACACGCCCTTCGCGATGCTCGGCGTCGAGCTCGGGGACGACGCGCTGCGGGAGCAGGCGGAGGCGTTCGGCTGGGGCCAGGAGCTCGAGATCCCGCTCACGGTGACGCCGAGCATCTTCCCCGAGGACCCCGACGCCGCCCAGACCGCGATGTCGGCGATCGGGCAGTTCGACGTCCGGGCGACCCCGCTGCAGATGGCGATGGTCTCGGCGGCGATCGGCAACGGCGGCGTCCTCATGAAGCCGTACCTCACGGCCACCACCCGCGGCCCCGACCTCAACGTGCTCTCCGTCGCCGAGCCCAGCGTCCTCTCGACGGCCATGACGGAGGGCAACGCGGCAGAGCTGCGGGACATGATGGTCAACGTCGTCGAGAACGGCACGGGCTTCCGCGCGCAGATCCCGGGCGTCGCCGTCGCCGGCAAGACGGGCACCGCGCAGACCGCACCGGGCCGGCCGCCGCACGCGTGGTTCACCGCGTTCGCCCCGGCGGACGACCCGCAGGTGGCGGTGGCCGTGGCCGTGGAGTACGGCGGCGACCTCGAGGGCGCGGCGACGGGGTCGAAGGTGGCCGCGCCCATCGCCCGGGCGATCATGGAGGCGGTGCTCCAGCAGTGAGGCACGCGGCAGGGTGGGGGGACGCGCCGCTCCGGCCCGAGCAGGGGCTGCGCCTCGGCGGCCGGTACGAGCTGCGCAGCCGCATCGCCGTCGGGGGGATGGGCGAGGTCTGGCTGTCCCGGGACCTGTCGCTCGACCGCAGCGTCGCCACCAAGGTGCTGCGGGAGGACCTGGCCGGGGACGGTCGGTTCCTCGCCCGGCTGCGGGCGGAGGCCCGCACCTCCGCCCCGCTGACGCACCCCAACATCGCCGCGCTGTACGACTACGGGGAGCAGTGCGGCTCCGGCTACCTCGTCATGGAGCTGGTCCCCGGCGAGACCCTGTCCGACCTGCTCGCGCGGGAGAAGGCCCTGGCCCCGGAGACCCTCCTGCCGATCCTCGCGCAGGCGGCGCGGGCCCTCCATGCCGCGCACGTGTGCGGCGTCGTGCACCGGGACGTCAAGCCGTCGAACATCCTCCTCACGCCCGAGGGCGAGGTGAAGATCACCGACTTCGGGATCTCGCTGACGACGAGCGCACGCGAGGACTCCGAGGGCACGGTCATGGGCACCGCCCAGTACCTCTCGCC
>JBDIAU010000306.1:0-3499 GCA_039812565.1 Beutenbergiaceae bacterium | reverse complement strand
CCGGAGGGGCGTGCGGCGGCTGCGGTAGCCTGGCGCGCATGTCCGGACGCGTCCTTAGCCTGCCGCGCTGATCCCGAGCGGGCGCCCCACCGGCGCCGCATCAGCGCGGCCCGACCTCCCCTCGGGGAGGTCGTCGCATGTCCGGCCCCCGAGCACCGTGAAGGACGACGAGCCATGAGCCAGCCCGACCGCGCCGCCACCGAGACCGCCGCCCGCGGCCCCGAGGAGCCCGCCCACCGCTACACCGCCGAGCTGGCCGGCCGCATCGAGACCGCCTGGCAGGACCGCTGGGAGGCCCAGGGCACCTTCCACGCGAGCAACCCCGTCGGCGAGCTGGGCGGCCCGCGCCCCGCCGCCGAGGCGGAGAAGTTCTACGTCCTCGACATGTTCCCCTACCCCTCCGGCGCCGGGCTCCACGTCGGCCACCCGCTCGGGTACATCGCGACCGACGTCGTCGGGCGCTACCGGCGGATGCAGGGCGCCAACGTGCTGCACGCCCTCGCGTACGACGCGTTCGGCCTGCCCGCGGAGCAGTACGCCGTCCAGACCGGGCAGCACCCCCGCGTGACCACCGAGGCGAACATCGCGACGATGCGCCGCCAGCTGCGCCGGCTCGGGCTCGCCCACGACCCGCGGCGCAGCTTCGCGACCATCGACCCGGACTACGTGCGCTGGACGCAGTGGATCTTCCTGCAGATCTTCAACTCCTGGTACGACGCCGACGCGGTGCGCCGCGACGGCGGCCGCGGCGCCGCGCGCCCGATCGCCGAGCTCGAGGCCGAGCTCGCCGCCGGCACCCGACCGACGCCGGACGGGCGCCCGTGGGCCGGGCTCACCCCCGCCGAGCGCACCGACGTCGTCAACGCCCACCGCCTCGCCTACGTCTCCGACGCGCCCGTGAACTGGTGCCCCGGCCTGGGCACGGTGCTGGCGAACGAGGAGGTCACGGTCGACGGCCGCAGCGAGCGCGGCAACTTCCCCGTGTTCCAGCGCAACCTGCGCCAGTGGCAGATGCGGATCACCGCCTACGCCGACCGGCTCGTCGACGACCTCGCGCACATCGACTGGCCCGACAAGGTCAAGGCGATGCAGCGGAACTGGATCGGGCGCTCGACCGGGGCACGCGTCCACTTCGCCGTGCCCACGCCCGCCGGCGAGGAGCGCCTCACCGTCTTCACCACCCGCCCGGACACGCTGTTCGGGGCCACCTTCATGGTGGTCGCCCCGGAGCACCCGCTGCTGGCGAGCATCGTGCCGGCGGCGTGGCCGCAGGGCACGCCCGACGCCTGGACCGGCGGGGAGGCGACGCCGTCGGAGGCCGTGGCGGCGTACGCCGCGCTGGCCGCCGCCAAGACGGCCGAGGAGCGGGTGGCCGAGGGCCGGGAGAAGACGGGCGTCTTCACCGGCGCCTACGCGACGAACCCGGTCAACGGCGCGGCGGTGCCCGTGTTCGTCGCCGACTACGTGCTCATGGGCTACGGCACCGGCGCGATCATGGCCGTGCCGGCCGAGGACGAGCGCGACTGGGCGTTCGCGGAGACGTTCGGGCTGCCGATCGTGCGGACCGTGCAGCCGCCGGCGGACTTCGAGGGCGGCGCCTGGACGGGCGACGGCCCGACCGTCAACTCCTCGAACGAGGAGGTCTCGCTCGACGGGCTGGGGATGGCCGAGGCCAAGGCCACGATCACGGCGTGGCTCGCCGGCAAGGGCCTGGGCGAGCCGACGACGACGTACCGCCTGCGCGACTGGCTGTTCTCCCGCCAGCGCTACTGGGGCGAGCCGTTCCCGGTGGTCTACGACGAGGACGACCGCCCGATCGCGCTGCCCGAGAGCATGCTGCCCGTCGACCTGCCGGACGTGCCCGACTACTCCCCGCGCACGTACGACGCGGACGACGCGCAGTCCTCGCCCGAGCCGCCGCTCTCGCGCCTGCCGGAGTGGGTCGACGTCACGCTCGACCTCGGCGACGGGCCGCGGCGGTACCGGCGCGACACGAACACGATGCCGAACTGGGCGGGCTCGTGCTGGTACGAGCTGCGCTACCTCGACCCGGACGACGACGCCGCGATGGTCGACCCGGCGATCGAGCGGTACTGGATGGGCCCGGGCCGCTCGACGCCGCTGGGCGGTGCGGACCTGTACGTCGGCGGCGTCGAGCACGCGGTGCTCCACCTGCTGTACGCGCGGTTCTGGCACAAGGTCCTGTACGACCTGGGCCACGTCTCCAGCGCCGAGCCGTTCCACCGCCTCTTCAACCAGGGCTACATCCAGGCGTACGCGTACGCGGACGCCCGCGGGCAGTACGTCCCGGCGGAGGAGGTCGAGGAGACCACCGACGACGACGGCGCCCCCCGCTACACGTGGCAGGGCACCGAGGTCTTCCGCGAGTACGGGAAGATGGGCAAGTCGCTGAAGAACGTCGTCACCCCGGACGACATGTACTCCGCCTACGGCGCCGACACGTTCCGGGTGTACGAGATGTCGATGGGGCCGCTCGACGTGTCCCGCCCGTGGGAGACGCGCGCCGTCGTCGGCTCGCAGCGCTTCCTCCAGCGGCTGTGGCGCAACGTGGTCGACGAGGCGACCGGCGAGGTGACCGTCGTGGACGCGCCGGCCGACCTCGCGACCCGGCGCCTCGTGGCGC
This sequence comes from Beutenbergiaceae bacterium, assembly GCA_039812565.1. GTDB lineage: Bacteria > Actinomycetota > Actinomycetes > Actinomycetales > JAHECE01 > JAHECE01. The sequence continues at coordinate 855 of JBDIAU010000306.1, read as the reverse complement.
GGACGGTCGCCGAGGTGACGGCCGAGATGGACGCGATGCGCCTGAACACGGCGATCGCGCGCCTCATCGTGCTGAACAACCACCTGACGTCGCTGCCGGCCGTGCCGCGCGAGGCCGTCGAGCCGCTGGTGCTGATGCTCGCGCCGATCGCCCCGCACCTCAGCGAGGAGCTGTGGTCGCGGCTCGGGCACGAGCACTCGCTCGCCTACGAGCCGTTCCCCGTGGCCGACGCGGCGCTGCTGGTCGAGGAGACGGTGACCTGCGTCGTGCAGGTGGCGGGCAAGGTCCGGGACCGGCTCGAGGTGCCGCCGTCGATCGACCCGGACGAGCTGCGGGCGCTGGCGCTGGCCACCCCGGGCGTGGCGCGGGCGCTGGACGGGCGGGGCGTGCGGACCGTCGTCGTCCGGGCGCCTCGGCTCGTCAACGTGGTCCCGGCCTGAGGCTCGGTCCCGCTGCGACCTGCGACCTGCGAACTGCGACCTGCGTCTTAGCGGCGCCGGCGCGTGCCGAACAGCGTCCGCGTGATCTCCCGGCCGAGCTGGGTGCCCGCGGAGCGCAAGAACGAGTCGAGCGGGTCCGCGGCCGTGGACGAGCGTCGTCGGGGCGCCGGCGTGCGGTCCCGGGCGGCCTCCCGCTCCAGCCGTTCGCGCATCCGCTCGAGCTCGGCGGCCTCGGACCGGGCGGCACGCTCGGCCTCCTTGGCGAGCCGCTCCGCCTCGGCGGCCTGCTGCGCGGCGACCCGGTCGGCCTCGACGCGGGCGAGGAGCAGCTCGGCGGCCGACTCCCGGTCGACCGCGGTCGCATAGCGAGCCGTCAGCGGCGACGCGGCGACGAGCGCGTCCACCGTGGCCTGCG
>JBDIAU010000305.1:0-3505 GCA_039812565.1 Beutenbergiaceae bacterium | reverse complement strand
TACGACCAGGGCATCATCGACCGGATGGTCAAGTGCGGCACCCTCAAGGTGTCCGCGGCGTCCGAGCAGGGCACGGTGGTCCTGCGCGACATCCCGCACGTCCACGAGTTCGTGCGGACGATGAACGTGCTGGTCAAGCAGGCCAGGGCCGACCACAACGGCGCCTGAGGCCCCGCGCTCAGCCTGCCGCGGCGGGCTCCTCCGGCGGTGCCGGCGGGGCGCCACGCTCTTCCTCGCCGAGGCGCGGCGGGGTGGCCCGGTCCGGCCTCACGCCGCGCTTGTCCGCGTAGAAGGCGCGCAGCACGTCCATGTCGGCCACGACGTCGCCGGTCGGCAGGAACGTCGGCCCGAAGCCGCATGTCCGGGTGGGGCCGTCGACGAACGCCAGCACGAGTGGGACGCCCGCCTCGCGCGCGATCCGGTAGAAGCCCGACTTCCAGGTGCGGGCCCGGGCCCGGGTGCCCTCCGGGGCGACGACGAGGGCGAACGGGTCGTCGGTGCGGGCGCGCGAGGCGAGGTCCGCGACGAGCGTGCCGGGCCGGTCGCGGTCGACCTCGATGCCGCCGAGGCGCCGCATGACGGTGCCGAAGGGTGCGCGGAAGAGCTCCTTCTTGGCGAGGAACCCCAGCCGCATGCCGTTCGACCAGGCGATCCCGAGCATGATCGGGAAGTCGAGCCAGGAGGTGTGCGGCGCGGCGACGACCACGCAGGCGCCGTCCGCCGCCGGCGGCCGGCCCTCGACGCGGTAGCGCAGGAGGCCCAGCAACGCCCGTCCGGCTCGTTCTCTCACGCCACGCATCGTCCTCCCCGTCCGTCGACCTGGCGGTGCCGTTGGGGTGGGCACGGTGATCGGCCTACCCTCCGTTCATGCCGACCCGCCCCGCCTGGTTCGACCCCACGCTGTTCCCGGTCGAGTCGCGGTGGCTCGACGTCGACGGTCACCAGGTGCACTACGTCGACGAGGGCGAGGGACCGGTGCTGCTCATGCTTCACGGGAACCCGACGTGGAGCTTCCTGTACCGACGCCTGATAGCGGGGCTGTCCGACCGGTTCCGGTGCGTGGCGCCGGACCTGCCCGGCTTCGGCCTCTCGAGCGCGCGTGGGGGGTACGGCTTCACCGCCGCCGAGCACTCGGCCGTCGTCCGCCGGTTCGTCGAGGCGCTCGGGCTGACCGACGTCACGCCGGTCGTCCAGGACTGGGGCGGGCCGATCGGGCTCGGGGCCGTCGTCGCCGAGCCGGAGAGGTACCGGGCGCTCGTCGTCGGCAACACGTGGGCCTGGCCGAGCTCGGCGTCGATGCGCCGGTTCTCGGCGGTCATGGGCGGCCCGTGGACGGGTGAGCTCGTGAGTCAGCGGCTCAACCTCTTCGTCGGGCAGCTGATCCCGCGCGTGATGCGACGCCGGACGCTCACGGCGGGGGAGCGGACGATGTACCGGGGACCGTTCCCGACCGTCGAGTCACGGGTGCCCGTGCGCGTCTTCCCGCGCGAGCTCGTCACGGCCGAGCCGTTCCTCGCCGACCTCGAGTCGCGGCTGGGCGTCCTCGCCGAGAAGCCCGCCCTGCTGCTGTGGGCGGACAAGGACATCGCGTTCCACGCGCCGGAGCGGCGGCGGTGGCAGGCGCTCCTGCCCGACCGTCGCGACCACGTCCTCCACGGCGCCGGCCACTACTGGCAGGACGACGCCGGCGAGGAGGCAGTCCTGGTCATCCGGGACTGGTGGGCCGACCGGCAGCCCTGACACCTCGCGTTCTCCCTGACACCAGGCGTTGCCTCGACGCGGCCGCAGGTCCACGCTCGGGAGGTGGGAACCGACGGCGAGGACACCCGGCCCGTCTGGCTGCTGGACGTCGACGGCGTGCTCAACGCCGCGACGCCGTTCCCCGAGCGGGACGCCTGGCCCGACTGGTCCAGCGGCTGGGCGGTCGCGGCGGGGTCGCGCTGGCCGATCCGGTGGGCGCCGCCCGTGGTCACGGCGATCCGCCACGTCCTCGACCACGAGCTGGCCGACGTCCGCTGGCTGACCACCTGGCTCGACGACGCGAACGCGTCGCTCGGCCCGCTGCTCGGCCTGCCGGAGCTGCCGGTGGTGCCCCGGCCGGCGGACCGGCAGGCCGCCGCGCACGGCTTCCTCGGCAGCCGGTCCGGCGGCTCCGGCGGTTGGTGGAAGCTGGCCGCGGCCCGCGCGCTCCTCGACCCGCAGCCGGGGCGCCCCCTCGTGTGGACGGACGACGACCTCGTGTGGGAGCCCGACGCCGTCGCCTGGGCCGAGGGGCGCCAGGGCCCGACGCTGCTCATCGCGCCCGAGACCGACGTCGGGCTCACGGCGGAGAGCCTGGCCGCCGTCGTCGCGTTCTGCCTGGAGCCGGAGCTCGGATAGGTCCGGTCAGGTCCAGGACCGCCGAGGTCGCACCTCCGGTCGCGAGGTCGCACCTGGGCGGTGCGACCTGGGGGGCGCAGGTGCGACCTCGGCGGGGGGGCCCGACCGGTGCGCCACGCGGCTCCGGTCGCCGGAGCGCCGCGGGTGCCCTAGCGTCGGCGGTCGCGCCACCGGGGGCCACGGGCGGCGCAGGTCCGGCACACCCGCAGGCGAAAGGCGCGTCGTCGTGGTCTCCCCTCTGGAGTGGATCGGTCAGCACAAGCCGGCCGCCGTCGTCGTCGGCGTGGGTGGCCTCGCGGTCCTCGTCGGCGGGATCGGGGCGATGGCGTCGGGCCGGCCCCCGGTCGAGGTGACGGACGTCGTCGCCGGGGACGTCGTCGCCGTGGCCGCGGGCGACGACGCGTGGCAGGTCTCGCTGCTCAACCTGGAGACGCCGGCGGAGTGCCTCGCCGACGAGGCGCGGGCGTTCCTCGCGGACGCGCTGCCGGAGGGCACCACGGTGCGCCTCGAGGAGGGGCTCGCACCCGCCCGCCCGCCAGGGCCGACCGCCGCCGGCGTGATGCTCGACGACGTGCTCGTCAACGCCGAGGTCGCACGAGCCGGGCTCGGCATCGCCGTCGTCGACGGCACCGACGCCACGTTCTACGACGAGGTGCTCAAGGCTCAGCAGGAGGCGGCCGCAGCCGGCCGGGGCCTGTACTCGACGGAGTCGGAGTGCACGCCGGCCGGCCGCGTCGCGGCCTACGCGGAGGCGGCCGACGACGTCGACGCCCGGGCCGTCGTCGTCCTGGCGGGCGAGAACCTCGACGAGCTCGAGGAGCACCGGACCGCGATCACCGCGGCGGCCGCGGCGGGGGAGGACCTGCGTGCCTTCCTCGACGGCGACCGCGACAGCCTCCCGCTCGCCGCCTACGACGACGACGCGCTGCGCGCCCTCGTGGCCGACGTCGAGGCCGTCGACGAGCGGTTCGCGGCGGGCCTCACGGCGACGGACGAGCGGACGGCCGAGGTCGAACGCATCCTCGCCGAGCGCGCCGAGGCGGCCCGCCTCGCGGCCGAGCAGGCGGCGCGCCAGGCGGCGGAGGAGGCGGCGCGGCAGGCCGCAGCCGAGGCGGCGCGGCAGGCG
>JBDIAU010000304.1:0-3514 GCA_039812565.1 Beutenbergiaceae bacterium | reverse complement strand
CGGACGAACTCGCTCGGGTGGACCCAGCGGTCGACCGGGTGGTGGCGGACGGACGGGCGCAGGTACTGGGTGATCGTGACGAGGTCGCAGCCGGCCGCGTGGAGGTCCGCCAGCGTCTGCAGCGCCTCGTCCGTGGTCTCGCCCATGCCGAGGATGATGTTGGACTTCGTCACGAGGCCCGCCTCCCGGGCCGCGGTCAGCACCGCCAGGGAGCGCTCGTAGCGGAAGCCCGGGCGGATCCGCTTGAACACGCGGGGCACGGTCTCGAGGTTGTGGGCGAGCACCTCCGGGCGGGAGGAGTAGACCTCGGCGAGGAGCGCGGGCTCGGCGTTGAAGTCGGGGATGAGGAGCTCGACGCCGGTTCCCGGGTTCTGCGCATGGATCTGTCGGACAGTCTCGGCGTACAGCCAGGCCCCGCCGTCCTCGAGGTCGTCGCGGGCGACGCCGGTCACGGTTGCGTAGCGCAGACCCATGGTCGCGACCGACTCCGCGACCCGGCGCGGCTCGTCGCGGTCGAGCGCCGCCGGCCTGCCTGTGTCGATCTGGCAGAAGTCGCAGCGCCGCGTGCACTGGTCGCCGCCGATGAGGAACGTCGCCTCGCGGTCCTCCCAGCACTCGAAGATGTTGGGGCAGCCCGCCTCCTCGCACACGGTGTGGAGGCCCTCGGAGCGCACGAGGGAGCGGAGCTCGGTGAACTCCGGGCCCATCGTGGCCCGGGTCTTGATCCACTCGGGCTTCTTCTCGATGGGCACCTGCGCGTTGCGCGCCTCGACCCGGAGCATGCGGCGGCCTTCGGGTGCGAGCGTCACGCGGCTCCTCCTCGAGTTCGGTGGGGGACTGCCCACTCTACGACGCGCCTCATCGGCCGGCCGCCGCCAGTGGAGGCCTGACCTGCGGCCCGGCGGCCCGCAGGGGTGCGAGGTGGGTCTCCAGGGCGCGGACGAGGTCGGGCACGAGGTCGCGCGGGGTGACCGTGCGGCCGGTCTCGGCGCTCAGGGACGTGACGTCGGCGTCGGCGATCCCGCAGGGGACGATCCGGCCGAAGGCGGCCAGGTCCGGGCACGCGTTGATCGCGATGCCGTGCATCGTGACGCCGCGGGCGACGCGGACGCCGATCGCCGCCACCTTGCGGTCGCGGCCGCGCTCGTCGGCGGTCACCCAGACGCCGCTGCGCCCCTCGACGCGGGTGCCGACGACGCCCTGCGCGGCGCAGACGTCGAGGATCGCGCCCTCGAGCGCGCGGACGTAGGCGACGACGTCGACCGGCTCGGCCAGCCTCAGGATCGGGTAGGCGACCAGCTGACCGGGGCCGTGCCAGGTGATCTTGCCGCCGCGGTCGACGTCGATCACCGGGGTGCCGTCCGTCGGGCGGTCCCAGGCAGCCGTCCGGCGTCCCGCGGTGTAGACGTCGGCGTGCTCGAGCAGGAGCACGGTGTCGTCGCGGCTGCCCTCGACCACCTCGGCGTGGACCTGTCGTTGCAGGTCCCACGCCCAGCCGTAGTCGGTCAGGGCGGACCCCAGGCTGAGCTCCTCGACGCGCACGCGTCCACTGTAGGTCAGTGCGCCGCGGTGCCCGCCGCCGTGCCGAGACCTGGACGCTCGCCACCCTCGTGCTCGCCGTCGGCGGTGAGCATGGTGATGAGCGTGGCCCGCAGGCACGTGATCTCCGCGGGGGAGAGGACGCCGACGGTCAGCTCCTCGATCCGGCCGGGGTCGCGCGCCTCGGCCAGGGCCCGGGCGCCGGCCGGCAGGAGCGTCACGACGTGGCGGCGGCGGTCGTCGCTGGCCTGCTCCCGGCGGACGTAGCCGTGCCGCTCGAGCCGCACGAGCATGCGGCTCATGGTCTGCTCGGTCACGGACATCGCCTCGGCCAGCTCCCGCTGCGAGTGGTCGTCCATCGACAGCAGGAAGAGCACGGGGAACGACGCGTGGTTGAGGTGCCAGGCGTCGAGGTGGCTGTTCCAGGCGTGCTCGACGCGGCGTGCGGCCGCGGACAGCAGACGGCCCGTCGGCCACGTCGTCAGCGGCTCGTCCATCGCCCTCCTCGTTTCTGACGTAGCGTCAGCACCGGTCGTGTGCCTATGCTCAGCATGCTGAGTATTCATCCTGCCCCTCACGACCGGAAGGTGTGTGCCATGGTCCCCCAGTCGACCACGGACCTCGCCCCCTCGACACCCCAGTCTCCGCCGGAGCGTCGCGGCCGCGGCGCACTCCGAGGTCTGATCATCCTCGCCGTCCTCGGGATCTGGCTCGCCATCGGCGCCCTCGGCGGCCAGGCCCAGGGCAAGCTCTCGGACGTCCAGGAGAACGACTCCGCGTCGTTCCTCCCCGAGGGCGCGGAGTCGACCCAGGCGGCCGCGCTGGCCGCACAGTTCTCCGACGCCACCACGCTGCCGGCGCTCGTCGTCGTCGAGGCGCAGCCGCCGGGCACCGCCCTCACGCCGGACCAGCTCGCCGCCGTTCAGCAATGGGCGGCCGACATCCCCGGCCTCACGGTCGAGGGCACCGACGCGACCATCGAGGAGTACCTCGTCGGCCCGGTGGTCCCGATCCCCTCCGAGGACGGCCAGGCCGTGCTCGTCGCCCTGCCGCTGGACGCCGCCGCGGTGACCGAGGTGACCGAGGAGGAGGTCCGGGTCGTCAACGCCGTCGTCGAGACGCTGCGCGACTCGGCCGCCGACGCGTTCGAGGGCACCGGCCTCGAGGCGTGGGTCACCGGACCGGCCGGCGCGATCGCCGACCTCGTCGAGGCGTTCGCCGGGATCGACGGCATCCTGCTCGGCGTCGCGCTCCTCGTGGTCCTCCTCATCCTCATCCTCGTCTACCGGTCCCCGAGCCTGCCGTTCGCGGTCATCTTCACGTCGTTGTTCGGCCTGACCCTGGCGTCCCTGGCCGTCTACCAGCTCGCCGCCAACGGCGCGATCGACCTCAACGGGCAGAGCCAGGGCATCCTGTTCATCCTGGTCGTCGGCGCCGCGACGGACTATGCGCTGCTGCTCGTCGCGCGCTACCGCGAGGAGCTGCACCGGCACGAGTCGGTGTACGTCGCGATGCGGGCCGCGTGGCGCGCGTCCCTGGCGCCGATCTCGGCCAGCGCCGGGACCGTCATCGCCGGTGTCCTGTGCCTCCTGCTGTCCGACCTCTCCTCGAACCGCGGCCTCGGCCCGGTCGCAGCCATCGGCATCGCCTCGGCCTACCTCGCCGCGCTGACGCTCCTGCCGGCCCTGCTGCTGGTGGCCGGGCGGCGCTCGCGTGCGGTGTTCTGGCCGCGCATCCCGCGTCCCGCGGCGCCGGACGCCGAGCCGGTCGAGGCCAAGCCCGGTCTCTGGGAGCGGCTGGCCGCGTTCGTCGCGCGGCGCGACCGCATCGTCTGGATCGTCACGGCCGTGGTCCTCCTCGGCTTCAGCGCCTTCCTGCCGACGCTGCGCGCGTCCGGCACGAACGACGCGGACGTCTTCCTCACCGAGGTCGAGTCCGTCGCCGGCGAGGACGCCCTCGCGGCGCACTTCGACGC
>JBDIAU010000303.1:0-3527 GCA_039812565.1 Beutenbergiaceae bacterium | reverse complement strand
ACGGCGAGCGCCGCCCGCAGCGGCGCGTGGTACCACCGGTGGTAGCGGTGGCTCAGGTAGCGCAGGGCGCTCTCGTGGTGGGCCCGGATCATCCGCTCGGGGGCGCTGCGCCAGGAGTGCCCGCCGAGGTGCGTCACCTGCGCGGCGGGCACGTAGACGTTCTCCCACCCGGCCCGGCCGAGCCGGTCGCCGAGGTCGACGTCCTCGAAGAACATGAAGTAGCTCGGGTCGAACCCGCCGACGGCGCGGAACGCCTCGGCCCGGACCAGGAGGCACGAGCCCGAGAGCCAGCCGGCGGCCCGCTCGGTGGCCGCGGTCAGCTCCTGCTGGCGCTGGTAGCGGGCCGTCCACGGGTTGCCGGGCCACACCTTCGCGAAGACCGCGTGCCCGGCGCCGATCCGCAGCGACGGAAGCGCCCGGCCCGACGGGTACGTGGAGCCGTCCGGCTCCCGGATGAGCGGCCCGAGCGAGCCGGCGCGCGGCCAGCGGTCCGCCGCCGCGACGAGGGTGTCGAGGGAGCCGGGCGCCCACTCGATGTCCGGGTTGGCGACCACGAGCCACTCCCCCGACGCGTCCCGCGCGCCGAGGTTCGCCGCCCGGCCGTAGCCCAGGTTGCCGCCGGTGCGCAGCAGCCGGGCACCGGTGCGCTCGGCCTCGCGCTCCGGGGCGCCGTCGACGGAGCCGTTGTCCGCGAGCACGACCTCGACGGGGGCCGTCGTCGCGGCGCGCAACGAGTCGAGGAACGTCCCGAGGACGTCGCCCGGGTTGTACGTCACGCACACCACGCGGATGGGGGCGGGCGGCGCGGCGGGTGCGCCGCCCGCGGGCTCGGTCTCGGGCACGTCGCCAGCGTAGGACCAGGACGGCCTCCGGCCGGGGCCGAACGGCCCCGACGTCAGGGCACCGTCACCGTGCGGCACCCGAGCGAGGTGTGGCTCCCCGGTCCCACGTTCGACGCCGTCGCGCAGACCCGCCTGCTCCCGGACGCGCCCGCGACGACGCCGTCGAAGCCGTGCGCCGGACCCGCCGCCGGGTACGCCGCCCCGACGTCGGGCCGCGAGCCGTCCGCGTAGAGGTGCCGCCCGACGCCGTCGACCGTCACCCAGACGTACAGGGGCGCGGACGTGTCGGGGTCGAGGGCCCAGCCTGCGACGCGGACGCCGCCGGCGACACCGGTCGCCACCTCGAGGTTGCCGACGGGCGAGCTCGAGGGCACGGTGACGCTCCGGCAGCCGAGCGAGGTGTGCGAGCCCACGCCGACGTCGGACGCCGTGACGCAGACGCGCCGCGGCCCGGGCGCCGCCGGGACGGTGGCGGAGAACCCGTGCCCGGCGCCGTAGAGCGGGTACGCCGCGCCCACGTCCGGCCGGCTCGCGCCGGCGAGCACGTAGCGGCCGACGCCGTCGACCGTCACCCACAGGTACACGGCGGCGGTGGTGTCGGGGTCGATGGCCCACCCGGAGATCGCGACGCCCCCGGAGACGCCGGCGGCGCGCTCGAGGTTGCCCATCGGGGAGCCGCCCGGCACGACGACGGCGCGGCAGCCGAGCGGGGTGTGCCGACCGATGTCGACGTTCGACGCCGTGGCGCAGACCTGGTGGCTGCCCGGGGACGCCGCGAGCACCGTCTCGAACCCGTGGGCGCTGCCGTACGCCGGGAGCGCGGCCCCGACGTCGGGGCGGGAGGTGTTCGCCAGGACGTGGCGCCCGACGCCGTCGACGGTCAGCCAGACGTAGATCGGGGCGGCCGTGTCGGGGTCGATCGTCCAGCCGTGGACGGCGACCCCGCCGGGGATGCCGTCGGCAGCGTCGAACGAGCCGAACGGGTTGTAGGCCTCGCCGACCGTCGGGCCGAACCAGTCGTTGAAGTACAGCCAGAAGTTCCGGTTGCCGTACGCCGAGCAGGCGTCCCCCGTGCCGTACCCGGCCGCGAGCGCCGCCGCGTTCGGCTGGAACGGCGTGTAGTTGTAGAGCCCGGCCGTCGCCTGGTTGCGGATGTGCACGGTGGATCCGCCGCAGGCCGTGTTCCAGTGGTACGGGACGGTGATGACCTGGTCGGCCCGGTACGTGAACGACGACGGGTGGTCGGCGTAGTACTGGAAGCGGGCGGCGGCGCTGTAGACCTGGTTGGCGAACCCCGCGTACTGCGGCTCGCACGGCTGGTTGGTCGGGCACCGGAAGCCCATCGCCGCTTGGTAGCGCGTGGTCGTGAGGTTCGAGCCGGAGGCCGTGACGAGGCCCTGCTCCTTCTGCAGCGTCACGATGATCGCCTGGGGGTTGATCCCGCACGCCTGGGCCGACTTCCAGATGATCTGCGCCGCCGTCTCGTTCGCGGCGCCCTGGTAGGCGGCGCACTGGGCGGTGGCCGCCCGCGACGGCGTCGTCTCCCGGTAGCTCTTGAGGCAGGGCACCCCGGTGGGGCTCGGGACGCACGACGCCCCCTTGGCGTCGAGGAACGCCTGCACCTGCGCCGCCGTCATCGCCTGCGGCGCGAAGAACACCTCGTCGGCGATGATCATTCCCGGCGTGAACGTCCGCGGGTCCACGGCCGCGGCTGCGGGGCCGGCGGGAGCGCCGACGACGGCGACCCCCAGCACGACGGCGAGGGCGACGACGACGCCCGCCGCCACCGCCCCTCTGCGGGCGCGGGCGAGACGTGCAGGACCAACGCGTGGGAGCCGGACGCGTGCGGGCATGAGCCCTCCCCGGGGACGAGGCCCCGCCCCCCGTCGGACCGGACCGCCGTCGTCCACCGTACGACGCTGCGCCCGCCGCGGCGACGAGCGGCCGGGGCGTGGCGCGGACCCGAGGGTCCCGTGAACCCCGCCGGGCAGGGGCGCCGCGACGACGCGGGGGCAGGGCGCCAGGCGCCCCGCCCCCGCGGGTCAGGTGGTCAGGAACGTCAGGGTCGGCCGAGCGCCCGGTAGGTCCAGCCGGCGGCGCGCCAGGCGGCCGGGTCGAGCACGTTGCGCCCGTCCACCATCCGCCGGTGGCCGACGACGGCGCCGAACGCCTCGGGGTCGAGGCCGCGGTACTCGCTCCACTCGGTGAGGAGCACGACGACGTCGGCGCCCACGGCCGCCTCCTGCGCCGTCGCGGCGAACTTGAGGTCCGGCCACGCGCGCCGCGCGTTCTCGACGGCCTGCGGGTCGGTGACGATGACCTGCGCACCCTGCAGGTGCATCTGGTTCGCCACGTTGAGGGCGGGCGAGTCGCGGATGTCGTCGCTCTCCGGCTTGAACGCGGCGCCGAGGACGGCCACCTTGCGCCCGGAGATCGACCCGCCGCAGACCTCGCGGGCGAGGTCGACCATCCGCACCCGGCGGCGCATGTTGATCGAGTCGACCTCGCGCAGGAACGAGAGCGCCTGGTCGACGCCGAGCTCGCCGGCGCGCGCCATGAACGCACGGATGTCCTTGGGCAGGCAGCCGCCGCCGAAGCCGAGGCCGGCGTTGAGGAACTTGCGGCCGATCCGGTCGTCGAAGCCGATCGCGTCGGCGAGCAGGGTGACGTCGGCGCCCGTGGCCT
>JBDIAU010000302.1:0-3538 GCA_039812565.1 Beutenbergiaceae bacterium | reverse complement strand
ACCTACCGGGCGCCCACGCGAGCGCTCGCGCCAGCGCCCGGGAGCCGCCGGGCAACGCGACGGAGCACCGAGACCTGGCCCGCTGGCCGACGACGCAAGAACCTGCGGGTGCGGTCACGTCGGCGGCGCCGCGCCCGCGCGACCCTCAGAGCCCGACGGCGGCCATGAGCGCACCGAGCTCGGCGCCCTCGACGACGCGCGTCTTCCCGACCCTCAGCTGGCCGAGGCGGACCGGTCCCACCTGCGTGCGCACCAGCCTGGTCACGGGGTGCCCGACCTCGGCGAGCAGCCGGCGCACGATGTGGTTGCGGCCCTCGTGCACCACCAGCTCGACGATCGACGACGACGGCGACTGCTCCCGCACCACGAGCTCGGTGACGCGTACCGGCCCGTCGGCGAGCTGGACGCCCTCCTTGAGCCGGCGGCCGAGGCCCCGCTCGACCCGGCCCTCGACGGTCGCGACGTACCGCTTGGGCACCTCGTACGACGGGTGCATGAGACGGTGCGCGAGCTCGCCGTCGTTCGTGAGGAGCAGCAGGCCGGAGGTCTCGGCGTCGAGCCGGCCGACGTGGAAGAGGCGCTCCGACCGGTCCGCGACGTACGCCTCGAGGGTCGGACGCCCGTGGGGGTCGTGCATCGTGGAGACGACGCCGACCGGCTTGTGGAGCGCGACGGTCACCAGGGTCGGGTCCAGCTGGAGGCGCAGCCCGTCGACGTGGACGACGGCGCGCACCGGGTCGACGCGCACGCCCAGCTCACGGACGACCTGCCCGTCCACGCTCACCCGGCCCGACGCGATCAGCTCCTCGCAGGCGCGGCGGGACCCCAGCCCCGCGCCGGCGAGCACCTTCTGCAGGCGCACCCCGGCCGGGTCGTGGACGTCGCGGCGCGGCGGCTGCGGGGTCACGAGGCCACCCCGTCGAGGTCGAGCAGGGCGTCGGCCTCGGGCAGGTACGGCGCCAGCGGCGGCAGCTCCTCGAGGGAGCGCAGCCCGAAGCGTTCGAGGAAGTACCGGGACGTCCGGTACAGGGTCGCGCCGCCGGCGTCGTCGTGCCCGGCCTCCTCGACGAGGCCCCGGCTGAGCAGGGTGCGCACCACGCCGTCGACGCTGACCCCGCGCACGGCGGCGATCCGGCCGCGGGAGATCGGCTGCCGGTAGGCGACGATCGCGAGGGTCTCGAGCGCCGCCTGGGTGAGGCGAGCCGTCTGGCCGTCGAGCACGAACGCGCCGACGACGTCCGCGTGCACGGGCGAGGAGTACACGCGCCAGCCCCCGCCGACGTCGCGCAGCTCGAAGCCGCGCGGTCGCCCGCCGCGCTCGCCGCGGTAGTCCGCCGCCAGCTCGCTCAGCAACGCCTCCGCCTCCTCGACCGGCAGCCCGACCGCGGCCGCGAGACCGGCCACCGGCACGGGCTCGTCGGCCACCATGAGGACGGCCTCGAGGGCGGCGAGCACCCGGTCCACGTCGAGCGCTGGTGCCGTCTCGGTCATGCGTCCTCCTCGGTCCGACCCTCGTCCGAGGGTCCGTCGACGGGCTCGGCCGGCCCCGCGCCGTCGTCGTAGTCGTCGTCCACGGCCACTCCCCCGTGCTCGGCCCCCGTCCACAGGACGGTGAGGTCGCCGAGCGGACCGGCCTGCTCGAACGCCACCGCACCCTCGCGGAACAGCTCGAGGAGTGCGAGGAACCGTGCGACGACCACCGGCACGCCGTCGGCGTCGGCCGTCAGGGCGCGGAACGTCGCCGCCCGGGCCCCGCGCAGCCGCTCCACCAGCACGGACGCCTGCTCCCGGACGCTCACGACCGGCGCGTGGAGGTGGCCGACGTCGACGCCGGGCGGCGGCGGCTTGGGCGAGAGCGCGGCCGCGGCGAGGCCGGCGAGCCGCTCCGGGCCGATGCTGATCACCAGCTCGGGCAGGAGCGCCGCCAGGTGCGGCTCGAGGCGGACGCTGCGCGGCCGGCTCCGGGTCTGCTCCTCGAGCCGATCCTCGAGGTGGGCGGCGACCTGCTTGAACGCCCGGTACTGCAGGAGCCGGGCGAAGAGCAGGTCCCGCGCCTCGAGCAGCTCGAGGTCCTCCGCCTCCTCGACCGTCGGCGTCGGCAGCAGCCGGGCGGCCTTGAGGTCGAGCAGCGTGGCGGCGACCACGAGGAACTCGCTTGCCTGCGAGAGGTCCCACTCCCCCGCGGCGTGGATGTGCGCGATGAACTCGTCGGTCACCTGCGCGAGCGCGATCTCCGTGACATCCAGCCGGTGCTTCGCGATGAGCGAGAGCAGGAGGTCGAACGGGCCGCTGAAGTTGTCGAGGCTGACCTCGAAGGCCGCGCGCCCGCCCGCGGGCGGGCCGGGCGCGACGCGCTCAGGCGACGTCGCCACGCGCGATGAGCTCCCGGGCCAGCTGTCGGTACGCCGCGGCTCCGGAGTGCGACGGCGCGTAGGTGGTGATCGGCTCGGCGGCGACGGACGCGTCCGGGAACTTCACCGTGCGGCCGATGACCGTCTCGAAGACGTTCGTCCCGAAGGCCTCGCGCACGCGCGCGAGCACCTCCTTGGAGTGCAGGGTGCGCCCGTCGTACATGGTGCCGAGGATGCCGTCGGTGCTCAGGCGGGGGTTGAGGCGGTCCCGCACCTTCTCGATCGTCTCGACGAGCAGGGCGACGCCGCGCAGCGCGAAGTACTCGCACTCCAGCGGGATCACGACGCCGTGCGACGCCGTGAGCGCGTTCACGGTGAGCAGGCCGAGCGAGGGCTGGCTGTCGATGAGGATCGCGTCGTACTCGTCCAGCACGGGGCGCAGGACCCGGGCGAGCGCCTGCTCGCGGGCGACCTCGTTGACCAGCTGGACCTCGGCCGCCGAGAGGTCGATGTTCGCGGGGACGACGTCCAGGCCGGGCACCGACGTCGGGTGGATGACGTCGCGGATGTCCGAGCGCGGGTCCATGAGCAGCGTGTAGACGGTCCGGTCGAGCTCGTTGGCGTTGATGCCGAGCCCGGCGGAGGCGGCGCCCTGCGGGTCGAAGTCGACGATGAGCACCCGGCGCCCGTACTCGGCGAGCGCGGCGCCCAGGTTGATCGTCGTCGTGGTCTTTCCGACGCCGCCCTTCTGGTTGCACATCGCGATCACCCGCGCCGGGCCGTGCCCGCGCAGCGCCGGCGGCTCCGGGAACCGCTCAGGGGTGTCGGGATCGGTCAGCTTCAGCGACGTCTGGCCGATCAGCTCACTGCTCACCCACGACACGCTAGCCAAGCCCTGGGACGCTGACCAACGCTCCACGCCGCCAGTCCGGTCCTTGGGCCCGTCGCTTCGCCCCGCCCCCCCTCGCCGAGTGCGACGTTGAGGGCCCCAACCACGCCCGATGACCCCCTCAACGTCACACTCGCGCCGGACTCGCGGCCCCGCACGTCGCACTCGCGCGGAGGAGTGGCGCTCAGCCGCGGGCGCGGGGGTGCGCGGCGGCGTACACCTCGCGCAGCGTCTGCGCCGTCACCTGCGTGTAGATCTGCGTCGTCGTCACCGAGGCGTGGCCCAGGAGCTCCTGCAC
>JBDIAU010000301.1:0-3545 GCA_039812565.1 Beutenbergiaceae bacterium | reverse complement strand
GTGCTCGGCCTCGGCGCCGGGGCGGGTCGCGGCCAGGTGGTCCTGCCCGAGGTGGGCGACGAGGTGCTCATCGGCTTCGAGGACGACGACGTCTCCCGGCCCGTCGTGCTCGGCGGCCTCTTCGGGGGGCGGTCGACCATGCCGGGCGCGCCCGTCGCCGAGGGCAAGGTGGTGACGCGGACGCTCACGTCCCGGCGGGGCCACGTCGTCGAGCTCAGCGACGGCGAGCAGGCCTCGGCGCAGCACGTCCTGCTCGCGCTCGAGGGCGCCGCGCACCGGATCCGGCTCGGGAAGGACCGGGTGGACATCGAGGCGCCCGCGAACGTGCCGCTCGCGATCACGGTCGGCTCGGCGTCGATCACGTTCGACGGCAAGGGTGCGGTGACGATCGACGCCACGTCGATCACCCTCAAGGCGAAGGAGTCGGTGACCGTGCAGTCGACGGCGGACGTCGCCGTGAAGGCGACGGCCGGCCTCACCCTCACCGGCGCGACGACGAGCCTGAAGGCGCAGGCGCAGGGCGTCGTCGAGTCGGGAGGGATCCAGGAGGTCAAGGGCGCGATGGTGAAGATCAACTGATGAGCGAGCCGACCCTGCCCGTCGCCGAGGCGGCCGCCGACTTCGTCGGCCGCGGCTTCGCGTGGCCCCTGGGCGTCGACCACACCGGCGCCCTGGCGCTGACCTCCCCCGCCGCGGACCTCGAGGACTCGATCCGGGTGGTCCTGCTCACCGCGCCCGGGGAGCGGGTCATGCGCCCCCGCTTCGGCTGCCGGATCTGGGACCTCCTCTTCGAGCCGGTGAACGCGAACCTCATCGGCCTGATCTCGCAGGCCGTGCGGGAGGCGCTCGCGCAGTGGGAGCCCCGGATCGAGGTGGAGGACGTCCGGCCCGTGCAGGACGACGACGACGCCGCGCTCGTGCGCATCTCCATCACCTACCGGGTGCGGGCGACGAACAGCCGCCGCAACCTCGTCTACCCCTTCTACGTGATCCCCCGCGAGGACTCCTGATGGCGCCGATCGACCCCCCGAACCTCGACGACCGCACCTTCCAGGACATCGTCGACGAGACGAAGCGGCTCATCCCGCGGTTCACGCCGGAGTGGACGAACCACAACGTCTCCGACCCGGGCGTCGCACTCATCGAGCTGTTCGCGTGGATGTCGGAGATGGTCCTGTTCCGGGTGAACCAGGTGCCGGACCGGATGTACGTGCACTTCCTCAACCTCGTCGGCATCGAGCCGTTCCCGCCCGGCGTGGCCCGCACGGACCTGACGTTCTGGCTGTCCGCGCCGGCGGAGCGCACCGTCCGGATCCCGGCCGGGACGGAGGTCGCGACGGTGGGCGACGACGTCGAGGCGGTGGTCTTCTCGACGTCGGCCGAGGCGCTCGTGTCCCCGCCCGAGCTGGTCGCGGCGCGGACGGCGACGGCGGACGGCGAGGGGACGCTCGACGTCTGGGAGGACATCACCCTGCCGGGGGTCGCCGTCGCCTGCTTCGGCTCGGACCCGGTGGCGCCGGGCGACGCCCTCTACCTCGGCACCCGGGCGAGCATGGCCGGGTACGCGGTGCGCCTGGACCTCGCCGCCCAGGCGGAGGGCATCGGCGTCGACCCGCGCAACCCCCCTTTGGCGTGGGAGGCGTGGGACGGCGAGACCTGGGTCGCCGCGCGCGTCGAGCAGGACACGACGGGCGGGCTCAACAAGGCCGGCTCGGTGGTGCTGCTGCTCCCGCAGCGGCACGAGCCGCTCGTCCTGGGCGGGACGCTGGCGCACTGGGTGCGCGTCCGGCTCGTGCGCCCCCAGCCCGGGCAGCCGACCTTCCAGGCCTCGCCGCGGATCTCCTCGGTGGTGCTGCGCGCCGTCGGGATCAGCGTGCCCGCGGAGCACGCGACGCGCGTGCCCGGGGAGCTGCTCGGCCGCTCGACGGGCGTGCCGGGGCAGTCGTTCCGGGTGTCGGTGGCGCCGGTCGCCGCGAGGCGGGACGGCGAGGGCGTGGTCGTGTGGGAGCGGGGCGGGCCGCGGCGGTGGGAGGAGGTGCCGGACTTCTCCGCGTCCGGGCCGGCCGACCGGCACGTCGTGTGGGACTCGGTGACGGGGGAGGTTCGCTTCGGCCCGGCGATCCGCCACCCCGACGGCGCCGTCCGCCAGCACGGCGCCGTCCCGCCCGACGGCGCGGAGGTCCGCGTCGAGCCGTACCGCACCGGGGGCGGGGCGCGGGGGAACGTCGGGGCGCGGACGCTGACGGCGCTGCGGACGGGGCTGCCGTTCGTGGCGTCGGCGTCGAACGCCACGCCGGCGATCGGGGGCGTCGACGCGGAGAGCGTCGCCGAGGCGAAGGCCCGCGGCCCGCTGACGCTGCGGACCGGGCAGCGGGCGGTGACGGCCTCGGACTACGAGTCGATCACCCGGCAGGCGTCCGTCGCCGTGGCGCGGGCGCGGTGCCTGCCGGCCGCGCAGACCGGCTCGGCGACGGTCCGGGTGCTCGTGGTGCCGCAGCTGCGCACCGACGCGCGGCTGCACCGGATCGACGACTTCGCGCTCTCGCCCGAGCTGTACGCGACGGTCGCGGGGGCGCTCGACGCGCGCCGGATGGTCGGGGTGCCGGTCGAGGTGGGGACGCCGTTCTACCAGGGCGTCAGCGTCGCGGCGCTGGTCCGGGCGTTGCCGGGGCGGCCGGCCGCGATGGTGCGGCAGCGCGTCGTCGACGCCCTGACGACGTTCATCCACCCGCTCACGGGCGGCCCCGACGGCGGGGGGTGGCCGTTCGACATGCCGCTCACGGCGACGGCGGTGGCGCAGGCCGTCGAGGCGGTCGACGGCGTCCTGGCCGTCGACGAGCTCCAGCTGTTCGAGTACGACCTGCGCCGGGGGCGGCGCGTCGGCGACGGGCGCGAGTCGATCCCGCTCGCCGAGCACGCGCTGTTCCTCTCGGCGGACCACCGGGTGGTGGTCCGGTGACCGGGCGGCCGGAGGACTGGCTGCTGCGGCAGCTGCCGCAGGCGATGCTCGCGGAGGACTTCTTCGTCCGGTTCGTCTCGATCTTCCAGGCCGAGGCCGAGACCCTCCTCGCCCACGCGGACAACCTGCCCCACCTCGCCGACGTCGGCGTGACGCCGACGGCGATGGTGCGCGAGATGGGTCGGTGGCTCGGGCTGCGGGGGATCGACGCGTCCTACCCGCCCGACGTGCAGCGGCGGATCCTGCGGACCGCCGCGGCGACGCTGCAGTGGCGCGGCACGCCGTCGGGGCTCGAGCGGGTGCTCGAGCTGTACTCGGGGGGACCGGTGCGGATCCGTGAGGGCGGTGGGGTGTTCGCGGAGGGCGCCGCGCCCGACGGGCCGGCCTGGGTGGAGATCGACGTCGACTCCACGGGCCCGCTCAGCGAGTCCGACTTCCTCACCCTCGCGCTCGCCGAGGTGCCGGCGAGCGTCCGCGCGGAGATCCGGGTGGGTGGGCGCCGGCTCTGGCCGGACCCCGAGCCGGCGGCGCCGGGTGTCGCGGAGAGCCGGGGGTCGGGTCGGGGCGGGTCCGGGGATGAGTCGCG
>JBDIAU010000300.1:0-3547 GCA_039812565.1 Beutenbergiaceae bacterium | reverse complement strand
GGTGTGAGGGGTGGGGGACGCCTCAGACGAGGCGGCCCGTGTACGCCAGGGCGGTGCGGACGAGCACGGCGTGGCCGGGGACCATCTCGGCCTGCACGACGGGCTCGAGCACCTCGTCGGGCGTGAGCCAGGCCAGGTCGAGCGCGTTCTGCTGGGGCTGGCAGTCGCCGTCGACGGGGATGACGAAGGCGAGCGACACGGCGTGGTGCCGGGGGTCGTGGTAGGCGGTGACCCCGGGAGTCGGGAAGTACTCCGCGACCGTGAACGGCTGCGGCGAGACGGGCAGCCGCGGCAGGCACACCGGCCCGAGGTCCTTCTCGAGGTGCCGCAGCAGGGCGTCGCGGATCCGCTCGTGGTACAGCACCCGGCCGGAGACGAGAGCCCGGGAGAGGCCGCCGTCGCGATCGGCCCGCAGGAGCAGGCCGATGCTCTGCACCACGCCCGCGCCGTCGACGCGGACGGGGACGGCGTCGATGTAGACCATCGGGAGCTTGCGCCGGGCCCACTCGAGCCGGTCCGGTGCCAGCCAGCCGCCGATGTCGTCCTGCGAGACCTCGCTCACGCGCGCACCACGCTCCTCATGCCGGGCCCTCGGGGAGTGCGCGAGGCGGGACTCGAACCCGCACGCCCGAGGGCACCAGGACCTAAACCTGGCGCGGCTGCCAGTTTCGCCACTCGCGCTCCGGGCCGAAGCCTAGAACCTCCCGCGGGTGCCGGGCGCACGCGGTGAGGACCGGCCGCGCGTCAGTCGATGCCGAGGTCCCGGCGCAGCTTGGCGACGTGCCCGGTGGCGCGCACGTTGTAGCGGGCGAGCCGGACGCGGCCGTCGGCGTCGACGACGACCGTCGAGCGGATCACGCCTGTGACCGTCTTGCCGTACAGCGACTTCTCGCCCCACGCGCCCCACGCCTCGAGGACGGCATGCTCCGGGTCGGAGACGAGGGGGAAGGTCAGTCCCTCCTTGGCGGTGAAGTGCGCGAGCTTGGTCACGGTGTCGGGGGAGACGCCGACGACGGCGTACCCCGCCCCCTGCAGCGCCGCCAGGCTGTCCCGGAAGTCGCACGCCTGCGTGGTGCAGCCGGGCGTCTCGGCCGCCGGGTAGAAGTACACGACGCACGCGCGGCCCTCGGCGAGCA
The DNA here is from genome assembly GCA_039812565.1 of Beutenbergiaceae bacterium. Classification (GTDB taxonomy): domain Bacteria; phylum Actinomycetota; class Actinomycetes; order Actinomycetales; family JAHECE01; genus JAHECE01. The sequence continues at coordinate 2,411 of JBDIAU010000300.1, read as the reverse complement.
GCTCGGACAGGGTGAGCGTCCCGCCGTCGGCGGTGGGCAGGGTGAAGTCCGGGGCGAGGTCGCCGACGTCGAGCCGAGGCACGGGCGTGCTCCTTCGGGGCAGGGGGCGGGGTGCTCAGCGTAGGCATGCCTCGGCGGGTGGTGCGGTGGGTGCCCGGGCGGCGGTCGCCGTCGTGCGGGCTCGGGCGCGTTCGGGACGGGGAGGGTGGTCGCGCTACGGTCGGGCCCGTGACCTCCACCGACCCCACGCGCACCCGGCCCCACGCCGGCGGCCCGCTCGCGATCCGCATGCTCAGCGACCGCCTCCTGGTCGAGACCGACACCGAGTCGGGCGAGCGCCGGTCGAGCGCCGGGATCCTCATCCCCGCCACGGCCGCCGTCGGCAAGCGCCTCGCCTGGGCCGTGGTGGTCGCCGCGGGGCAGCAGGTCCGCAACGTGGCGGTCGGCGACCGGGTGCTCTTCGACCCCGAGGACCGCGCCGAGGTCGAGGTCGGCGGCACCACCTACCTCCTGCTTCGGGAGAAGGACCTCCACGCGGTCGCCGCCCCCGAGGCGCCCGGCGAGGGTGGCACGGGCCTGTACCTCTGAGGCCGCGGGCGGCCTTGAGCCGTCGTGGCGTCTGCCCTGGTGAGAGAGCGATTCGACCTGGACCTGGCCGGGCTGCTAGCCTTCTGCACCGCGCGCCATTAGCTCAATTGGCAGAGCAGCTGACTCTTAATCAGCGGGTTCGGGGTTCGAGTCCCTGATGGCGCACTTCGTTGTCGCAGGTCAGGGCCCTGTCGAGGCGGTTCCACGGCCGGTCGACCGTTACTGAGTCCGCATCAGTCCGCACGCGCCGCGGGTCGGGAGTCGGCGAGGTGTGCGGTTTGACCCGCTGACCAACCATCAACGGGCTCGTGTGGCTTCGCTTGAGCCACGGCTGTGCGTCTATGCAGGCCAGCCCTCTTCGTTTGGCTCGGCAGGCGTCGGACGAGTCGGTCCAGTCCGCCATCGGTCCGCGCGACGGCGCGGTCCGTTCGGTCGTCTCACCCGGCCCGGGTCTCGGACCTCTCCGATCCGGTCCCCCGTCGCCGTCCCGAGCGCATGCTGCGTCGGGCTGGCGAACCTCAACCTCGATCCTGGGCTGCCGTCGTTTCACAACCCTATACGAACGTGTAGTGTTGTGTTCGTGAGGGTGGATCTGGTTCCGGTGAGCGAGGCTGCGCGGCGCCTGGGCGTGAATCGGTCCCGCGTCCATCAGCGCATCGCGGACGGGTCGTTGCGCGCCGAGAAGGTCGGAAGCACCTGGTTGGTCGAAGCGAGCGATCTACGTCCGGGTCGACCTTCTAGGCCGATGTCCCGTCGGATGGCCCGGGCCCTGGCGGAGCTCTACGACGGGGGTTCGCCCGGGGTCTCCGGTGCGGAGATGGCGCGCCTGAAGGTCAAGGTCGAGGCGCTGCGCAGCGGCCCGGAGGACGACCTCCCAGCGAAGCTCTCGGCGTGGCTGGCGGATCGCGCGGAGCGTGTGGAGCTCGCGGTGCATCCGCAGGATGTGGCGCAGCTGCGTGCCGATCATCGGCTGGCCCTGTCCGGGATCAGTGATCCGCGGGCCGGCCTGTCGTCGTCGGCCGAGGTGGAGGCGTACGTCGGCCGCGATGACCTGGGCGGGCTCGCCGACGACTACTACCTCGATCTCGATCATCGCCCTGACGCCCCAACCGTCATCCTCCACGTCGTCGAGAGCTCCCTTGCCGAGCCGCCACGGCTGTTCAGCGCGGCCGATCTGTTCGACCGGCGGGGCGCGCGGGAGGTCCGCGCCGGTCTTGAGCTCTTGGGGCCGGCGTGACCGTCCGCATGCCTGCGATGGTTCCCGCGCAGGAGGCCGGCTGGATCGCGCTGTTCGAGATCGCCTCGCTCATGCCGACGGGTTGGACCCTCGTCGGCGGTCAGATGGTCCACCTCCACTGCATCGAGCGCGGGCAGGCGCCGATGCGGGCGACGATCGACCTCGACGCGATCCTCGACGTCCGTGCCCGCCCGCATGTACTGCACGACTTCACCGAGGTGCTCGCCCAGCTCGGCTTCAGCAGCGCCGGCGTCTCGCCGTGGGGACACCAGCACCGTTGGGTTCGAGGTGTCGCTCAGATCGACGTGCTCATCCCTCGGCACCTCGGGGGGCGTGCAAGCGCCCGGCAAGGTGTCGGCGGTGGGACGACCGTCGCCGCTCCAGGGGCCCAGCAGGCGCTGGACCGCACGGAGCGGGTCGACGTGGAGGTCGATGGACGTGTCGGCGTCGTGCCGCGGCCGAACCTCCTCGGGGCGCTCGTCGCCAAGGCCGCCACCACCGCGATCCCCGTCGATCCCGGACGTGGCCGACACGTGAGCGACTTCGCCCTCCTCGCCTCCCTGCTGCGAGTCGCAGACCTCCGGGG
>JBDIAU010000299.1:0-3550 GCA_039812565.1 Beutenbergiaceae bacterium | reverse complement strand
GCTCGTCGCCCCCGTGCGGCGCTGGGCGGTCGCGAGCGCCGTGGGGCACGCGAGCCCGGGCGAGATCGACGCCGTCGGGATCGTCGCCGCCCTGCGGACCGCGGCGTACCGCGCGCTGGCCGAGCTCCGCGACGGTGGCCACGCGCCGGGCGTGGTCATCCTCGACGGCTCGCACGACTGGCTGACGCCGCCCCTGCAGGGCGACCTGCTCGACGTCGTGCGTGCCGGCCCCGCGGACCTCGCGCCGGAGCCGTGCCCGGCGGTCCGGGTACGGGTGAAGGCGGACCTGACGTGCGCCGTCGTCGCGGCGGCGAGCGTGCTGGCGAAGTGCGAGCGGGACGCGATCATGACCCGGCTCGACGACGTCCACCCGGGCTACGGCTGGGCGGTCAACAAGGGGTACGCCGTCCCGGAGCACGTCGCCTCCCTGCGGAGGCTCGGTCCGAGCCCGCAGCACCGGGTGAGCTGGCGGCTGCCGACGGCGGCCGACGGCGAGCCCGCCGGGCCGCGGCGCGAGGCGGCGCTCGCAGGCGGCATGATGGAGCCGTGAGCGCAGAGGACCTCGAGAACTACGAGACCGACATGGAGCTCGCGCTCTACCGCGAGTACCGGGACGTCGTCGGGCTGTTCTCGTACGTGGTGGAGACCGAGCGCCGGTTCTACCTGGCCAACCACGTGGACCTCCAGGTCCGCTCGGCCGGGGGCGAGGTCTTCTTCGAGCTGACGCTGGCCGACGCCTGGGTGTGGGACGTGTACCGGTCGGCCAGGTTCGTCAAGACGGTGCGGGTGGTGACGTTCAAGGACGTCAACGTCGAGGAGCTGGCGAAGGCCGAGATGGCCCTGCCGTGACGGCGCGTCGCGCCCGGCGCGCCGTGGTGCGTGTCACTCGACGACACTCCGCCCCGGGTTCGAAGTTTCTCAGGTAGAGGCGCTACGTTCTGCGCGAGGTGTCCCTGAGCACCTCGGCACGCGCCTGAAAGGACCCGTCGGTGAACGACTTCTCGCAGTTCCTCTGGCTCCTCATCTGGAGCTTCCTCTTCATCTGCTACCTGATGATCTTCTTCTACATCATCGGCGACCTCTTCCGTGACCGGGAGACCAACGGCTTCGTCAAGGCCATCTGGATCATCGCGCTCGTGTTCCTGCCGTTCCTGGCGGCGCTCATCTACCTCATCGCCCGTGGCAAGGGCATGACGGAGCGCTCCCTCGCGGCGGCCCAGGCCCAGAAGGCGGCCACGGACCAGTACATCCAGTCCGTCGCCGGCAAGTCCGCCGCGGACCAGATCGCCTCGGCGAAGGCCCTCCTCGACTCGGGTGCGATCTCGCAGGGCGAGTTCGACCAGCTCAAGGCCAAGGCGCTCGCCGGCTGACCTGACCTCGAAGCACCCGTCGGCCCGGTCCTCCTCGGAGGGCCGGGCCGACGGCGTGCCGGGACCCGGGCCGACGGACGCCGGTCGACGAACCGCGGGCTGACGGGAACGCAGGCCGGCGCGGGTCGTCCCCAGACCGCGCCCGCGCGCCCCCGTCCACAGCCGGCGCCCGGCCCGCGCCGCCACGACCGTCGCCCGGGCGATGCTCGCACCCGGAGGTGAGGCCGGGTGCGAGCGAAGGACGCAGTCGGGGCGTACGGCGAGCGGGTGGCCGTGCGGGCCCTGCAAGAGGCCGGCTGGGAGATCCTGGACCGGAACTGGCGCGGGCGCGGGGGTGAGCTGGACGTCGTGGCCCGCGACGGCGGCGACGTCGTGGTCGTCGAGGTGAAGACCCGCACCACGAGCGGGTTCGGCCACCCGGCGGAGGCCGTCACCGCGGCCAAGCTGGCGCGCCTGCGGCGGTTGGCGGGGGAGTGGCTGGGCGCGCACGACGTCCGGGCGGCGGGTGTGCGGATCGACGTCGTCGCCGTGCTGCGCGGGCGCTCCGGCGCCGCGGTCGTCGAGCACCTGCGCGGGGTGACCTGATGGCGCTCGGCCGCACGCTCGCCGTCGCCCTGGTCGGGCTCGAGGGCCACGTCGTCGAGGTGGAGAGCCACCTCGCCGCGTCCATCCCCGCCTTCACCATCGTCGGCCTGCCCGACGCCTCTCTCGCCGAGGCCCGGGACCGGGTCCGGGCGGCGGTCGCGTCGTGCGGGCTGACGTGGCCCCCGCGGCGGATCACCGTCAACCTCTCGCCGGCCTCGCTGCCGAAGGCGGGCTCGAGCTTCGACCTTGCGGTCGCCGTGGCGACGCTCGTCGGCGCCGACGTCATCGACGGCCTCCTGCCGGGACGTGCGGTCCACCTCGGCGAGCTCGGGCTCGACGGCCGGGTGCACCCCGTGCGGGGCGTCCTGCCCGCGGTCGCCGCCGCCGTCCGTGCCGGGGCGTCGCGGGTCATGGTGCCCGCCGCGAACGCCGCCGAGGCCGAGCTCGTCTCGGGTGCCCACGTGATCGGCGTGACCCACCTCGCGGAGGTGGTGCGCGCCTACGGCGGCGAGGCGGCCCCGCCGCCCGACCTGCCGGAGCCCACGGTCGCGCGGCCCGGACCCGGGCGACCCGCGGACCCGGGCAGCGACCTCGCCGAGGTGCTCGGCCAGCCCGAGGCGCGTCTCGCGCTCGAGGTGGCGGCTGCAGGCGCCCACCACCTGCTGCTCGTCGGGCCGCCCGGGGCGGGAAAGACGATGCTCGCCGCGCGGCTGCCGGGCGTCCTGCCCGCCCTGAGCGACGAGGAGGCCGTCGAGGTCACCTCGATCCACTCCCTGGCCGGGACGTTCGACGGCAGCGGCGGCCTCGTGCGCCGCCCGCCGTTCGAGGACCCCCACCACACGGCGACGCCCGCGGCGGTGGTCGGCGGCGGCTCCGGCGTGCCGCGCCCCGGCGCTGCCTCCCGGGCCCACCGCGGGGTGCTCTTCCTCGACGAGGCGCCTGAGTTCTCGCCGCGGGTGCTGGAGACCCTGCGCCAGCCGCTCGAGCACGGCGAGGTGGTCCTGCACCGGGCGCGCGGTGCCGCACGCTACCCGGCCCGGTTCCAGCTCGTGCTCGCCGCGAACCCGTGCCCGTGCGGGCGGGCGGTCGGCAAAGGGCTGGCCTGCACCTGCTCCGTGCCCGTCCGGCGCCGCTACCTCGGCCGGCTCTCGGGGCCGCTGCTCGACCGGATCGACCTGCAGGTCGAGGTGCTCCCGCCGACCCGCGGGACGCTGACGCCGGTCGGCCCCGAGGGCACGAGCGCCGCCGTCGCCGAGCGCGTCGCGGGGGCCCGGCGGCTGCAGGCTGACCGGTGGACGGGCACGCCCTGGAGGACGAACGCCGAGGTGAGCGGCCCCTGGCTTCGCGCCCGCACCGGTCGGGTCGCCGCGGTGGCGGACCTCGACCGGGCGCTGGACAGCGGCGCGCTGAGCCTGCGTGGCGTCGACCGCGTGCTGCGCGTCGCGTGGACCCTCGCGGACCTCGCGGGCGAGGCCGCCCCGAGCCGGGACCACGTCGGCCTCGCCCTTGCCCTGCGCACCCGAGGCCACCATGGCTGACGCCGTCCGGCTCCCGTTCGACGCCGCCGACCCCCGGCTCGCCGCCGCGTCGTGGAG
>JBDIAU010000298.1:0-3550 GCA_039812565.1 Beutenbergiaceae bacterium | reverse complement strand
GTGCGGGTAGATCCCGCTCCCCACGAGCGCGAGTCCCGCGATCACCAGCGCGGTCATGTGCCACAGGAACACGGTGAGGATCACCGAGTTGAGGAGCACCACCGCGGTCCACACCCGGGGACGGGCGAGCCATCGCTCGGCCGGGTGGCGGAGCAGGAGCACCGCCCCGATCTGCGCGGTCGCGAGCGCCAGGAGGGCGACCGTCGGCGGCGCGGTGTTCGTCAGGCCCGGCGGAAGCGCCGCGCCGACCATCGCCACCCCGTACGGCCCGGGACCGGTGAGCAGCAGGGCCGCCCCCAGCCCGCCGGCGACCAGTCCCCACGACCCGGCGGGGCCGCGCGGCAGCTCGCCGTGGAACCACGCGATGCCGGCCTGGTGCACCGCCAGCCACGCGAGGAGGTAGTTCGCCGCCGCGGCCATGTCGCTGCCGGTGGTGATCCGCAGGAGGTCGCCGACCACCACCCCGGCGACGAGGACGACGACGACGGACCCGCCCCAGCGCGCGTGGGCCGCCACGGCGAGCGGGGCCAGCGCGACGACGGCGAGGTACACGATCAGGAACCACAGCGGCGTCGTCGCCGCCCACGTCGCGTGGGTCACCAGGGTCGGGTCGGCGCCGAGCCAGAGGGCGACGAGCCGCGTGGTCAGCAGTGCCACGAGGAACGCGGCGGTCGGGCGCAGGAGGCGGAGCGCCCGCTGCCGCAGCCACGACGCGACCGTCCCGCCCCGGCGACTCCGGGCGGCGAGCGAGGCTGCGTTGGAGAAGCCGCCGACCAGGAAGAAGACGGGCATCACCTGGAACAGCCAGGTGAACGGATGCGTCCACGGGGCCACCGTCAGCAGGTTCGCGGGGGCGATCCGCTCGTCGGTGAGCGTGGACGTGCCGACGATCCAGTGCCCGATCACCACCATGCAGATCGACACGGCCCGGAGCAGGTCCACGTACCGGTCGCGGTGGGCGGGGGTGGCGGCCGCCAGGTCGCGCACGCGCGGCCGGACGGGTTCGCTCACGCACCAGGTCTACCGCGGGTGCCCGCCACCGTCCATCGCGGGCGTGACGTCCTCCGCCGCGACGACGTCCTCGGCCGCGGCCCCGTCGACGGACGACGCGGGTAGCGTCGTCGCCGGTGATCGCGCCCGCCCGTGAGCGGTTTCGGCGCAGGTCGAGCGGTCGCCGTCGAGGACGTGGTCGAGGAGGACGCGATGCCGGACAGCCCTGCTCCCGCGACGGCCGTGCCGTCGCAGACGGGTGACGACGCCCCCGGCGGCGGTCACCGCGAGTGGTGGCGGGACGCCGTCGTCTACGAGGTCTACCCGCGGAGCTTCCAGGACTCCGACGGTGACGGCGAGGGCGACCTCAACGGGCTGCGCGCTCGCCTGGGATACCTCGCCGACCTCGGCGTGGACGCCCTGTGGATCGCGCCGTGGTTCCCCTCGCCGATGGCCGACGGCGGGTACGACGTCACGGACTACCGCGACATCGACCCGCGGTACGGCACCCTCGACGACGCCCTGGCCCTCGTCGCCGAGGCGCACGACCGCGGCCTGAAGGTGATCATCGACATGGTCGCCAACCACACGTCGCAGGAGCATCCGTGGTTCCGGGCGGCGCTGGCCGCACCGGCGGGCTCGCCCGAGCGCGACCGGTACGTCTTCCGCGACGGGACCGGGCCGGACGGCAGCCTGCCTCCGAACAACTGGATCAGCGCGTTCGGCGGGTCGGCCTGGGTGCGCGTCACCGAGCCCGACGGCGCCCCGGGGCAGTGGTTCCTGCACACCTTCGCGCCCGAGCAGCCGGACCTGAACTGGGACGACGAGCAGGTGCGCGCCGAGTTCGACGCCATCCTGCGGTTCTGGTTCGACCGTGGCGTCGACGGGATCCGGGTCGATGCCGCGCCTGCCTTCTTCAAGACGCCCGGCTACCCGGACGCTGACTACGGCGGCGACCTGAGGTTCCGGTCCGGCGAGTGGGAGGGCAACCCGCACTGGGACGTCGACGACGTCCACGAGATCTTCCGGCGCTGGCGTCGGGTGGCCGACGTGTACGACGGCGACCGGGTGCTCGTGGCCGAGGCCGTCGTCGCCGGCCCGGAGAGGCTCGTGCGCTACCTCGCGCCGGACGAGATCCACACCGCGTTCAACTTCGAGTTCCTCAAGGTGCCGTGGGACGCGGGCCTGCGCCACGTCATCGACGAGACCCGTGAGGTGCTCGCCCCGGTGGGGGCGCCGGCGACGTGGGTCCTGGGAAGCCACGACGAGCTGCGCCTGGCCTCGCGGTACGGGCGCGAGGACTCCAGCTCGGCGATCGGGTCGAGCCCGGACATCCCGTCCGACATCGAGCTGGGGACGCGCCGGCTGCGCGCCGCGGCGCTGCTCATGTTCGCTCTGCCGGGCACGGCCTACGTGTTCCAGGGCGACGAGCTCGCGCTGCCCAGCGTGGACGACATCCCGGTGGACCGGCTCCAGGACCCGCTCTGGGTGCGCAGCGGTCACACCGTGCGCGGTCGGGACGCCTGCCGGGTGCCGCTGCCGTGGAGCGGCGACGCGCCGCCGTACGGCTTCAGCCCCGACGGCGCCCGGGCCGAGCCGTGGCTGCCGCAGCCCGACAGCTGGGCCCCCCTGACGGTGGCGGCGCAGGCGGCGGACCCGGGCTCGACCCTCACCCTGCACCGGCAGGCCCTGCGCCTGCGCCACGAGATCCCCGCGCTGCGCTCGGACGCTTTCGCGTGGCGCGAGTCGCCCGAGGCGGTCCTCGACTTCGAGCGGGGCCCGTCGCTGCGGTGCGTGGTGAACCTCTCGGGAGCGCCCGTCGACCTTGACCCGGACTGGGACGTCCTGCTCTCCAGCGTGCCGCTCGACGGCGCCGTCCTCCCGCACGATGCCGCCGCCTGGCTGGCTCCCCGGGACGGGTGAGAGCCTCCGGTCCCTGGTGCTGGGCGGGCTGGACCAGATATCAAAGCACTGTTATACAAGTGCTATGACATCTGTGGACCCCACCCGCTCCCCGTCCCGCTGGGACGGCCTGTTCGCCCTCCAGCGCCGGATGGACGCCGAGATCGAGGACCTCTACGTCCGCCGCGGCGTCGCCGGCGTCCGGTCGCGCTTCGTCAGACCGCTCATCCGGCTGGCCCACGACGGACCGCAGACCATCTCGACGCTTGCCGCCTCCCTGGGCCAGACCCACTCGGCGACGAGCCAGACGGTCGCCGCGATGCGTCGCGAGGGCCTGGTCGAGACCGCGCCCGGGGCCGACCGCCGCTCCCAGGTGGTCGCGCTCACGCAGCGGTCCCGCGACGCGCTGCCGCTCATGGAGGCGGAGTGGCGGGCCACCAACGCCGTCGTCGCCGCGCTCGACGACGAGCTCGGGGGAGCGGTCACGGCGCTGATCGCCGCCCTGGAGGAGGCCCTCGACCGACGCTCGATGACCGAGCGCCTCGACGAGGCCCTCGAGGGCGCCGCGCCCGGCGCCTGAGCCAGGCTCCGCGCGGCCGGACTCAGGGCGCCCGCCGTCAGGACGGCGGGTCCGCGACCGCGGCGCGGGCGCGGTCGG
>JBDIAU010000297.1:0-3560 GCA_039812565.1 Beutenbergiaceae bacterium | reverse complement strand
GGCGGCGCGGTGAAGAACGTCATCGCGCTCGCCGTCGGCATCGCGCAGGGCTACGGCTTCGGGGACAACACCAAGGCGACGATCATCACGCGCGGGCTGGCCGAGACCACGCGCCTCGGCGTCGCCCTCGGTGCCGAGCCCGAGACGTTCGCGGGCCTGGCCGGGATGGGCGACCTCGTGGCGACGTGCGCCTCGCCGCTGTCCCGCAACCACACCCTGGGCGCCCACATCGGGGCGGGGCTGCCGCTGGAGGCGGCGCTGGCGGCGACCGGCGGGACGGCGGAGGGCGTGAAGTCGTGCTCGTCCGTCCTCGACCTGGCCCAGCGCGCGGGCGTGGAGATGCCGATCACGCGGGCCGTGGTCGCGGTGCTCCACGAGGGCCTGCCGGTCCAGCTGATGACGGAGGCGCTGCTGGCCCGGCCGCACAAGGCCGAGGGCGCCTGACGCCTCCGCGGTCCCGGTCCACCCCCGCGAGGTCGCACCTCCGGTCCGAGGTCGCACCTCCCACGGTGCGACCTCGCGCCCCGGGTGCGACCTCGGCGGACGGGCGTAAGGCTCAGGACGGCTGCGCCACCTCGACGACGACGCGCGTCGGGTCCTCCAGCAGGTACACCCGGAACGGCAGCTCCTCGGACGAGTCGACGCCGATGAAGGCCTGCTGGTAGCCCTCGAAGATGCTCTCGTCGAGCACCTCGGTGATCACGCCCGTCCCGGCCACGCGGATCGTCGCGGGGCCGGCGTAGGCGTCGGACTCGCCCTCCTCGGGGTACCGGACGCCCGTGATCGTCACCTCGAGCACGCTGCCGCCCTCGACGTCGACGGGCAGCCCGCTCGGGTCGGCGATCGCCTCGGCCACGTACCGGACGTCCCAGCCCGGCGTGCCCTCGCCGTCGTACTCGAAGACCACGCGGTCGAAGCCCTCGTGGCCGCCGAGCCGGATGTCGGTGAGAAGGAGCTGGGCGCCCGGGGATGCCGCGGCGGTGTCCGCCTCCGCGTTCGCGGGGAACGGCGGCGGGCTGGTCGCGCCGTCGGTGGGGTCGGTGGTGTGCCCCGGCGACGGCGTGGCGGCCGTCTCGGTCGGCGTCGCCGTCGGCGAGGCGGCGGGCGTCGTCGTCGGGCTCTCCGACGGTTCCGGGGTGCCGCCCCCGCCGCAGGCGGCGAGGGCGAGGACGCCGGCCAGGGCCAGGGCGACAGCGGGGGTTCGTGGGGCGGTGCGGCGGTGCGTGCGTGTCATGGGACTCGCCTCCTCGACCCGTCGATGCTACGCCGGAGCCCTCCCTGCGGCACGGCGAAGGGCCTGGTCCAGGTCCTCCCAGAGGTCCTCGACGTCCTCGACGCCGACCGACAGCCGGAGCAGGTCGGCCGGCACGGTGGCCGACTCGGTGGGGAACCGGCGCCGTCGTTCGAGGCTGGACTCGACGCCGCCGAGGCTGGTCGCCGGCACCCACAGCCGGACGGCGTCGACGACGGCGTCCGCACCCTCGGCGCCGCCCGCGGGCCGCACGGTGAGGATCGAGCCGAACCCCGCCATCTGGGCGGCCGCACGGGCGTGCTGCGGGTGGGAGGCCAGGCCCGGGTGCCGGACGGCGACGACGTCGGGGTGCGCCTCGAGCCGGCGGGCGAGCTCCAGCGCGCTGGCCTGGGAGCGCTCGACGCGCAGGGCGAGCGTCCGCACGCCCCGCAGCGCGAGCCAGGCCTCCCACGGCCCGGCGATCGCGCCCCCGACGGTGCGCTGCCGCACGAGGTGGTCCCGGACGTCGGCGCGGTCGGTCACGACGGCGCCGAGGACGACGTCGGAGTGCCCGGCCAGGTACTTCGTCACGGAGTGGACGACGGCGTCCGCCCCGAGGGTCAGCGGCCGCTGACCCAGCGGCGTGGCGAAGGTGTTGTCGACGACGACGAGCGTGCCCGTCGTGCGCGCGGCCGCGACGAGCGCCGGGAGGTCCGCGACCTCGAGCATCGGGTTGGTCGGCGACTCGACCCACAGGACGTCGGCCGCCCGGGCGGGCTCCCGGGCGCCGTCGGCCTCGCCCCGCAGCGCGGCGACCACCTGCTCGGTCTCGGCGACGTCGACCGTGCGCACCTCGACGCCGCAGCGCCGGCTCAGCTCCGCGGCGGCGAGCAGCGTCGCGTGGTAGCTGTGCCGGGGGACCACGAGCACGCCGCCGGGCGGGACGAGCGTCAGGAGGGCGCCGACGGCGGCCATCCCGGACCCGAAGAGCACGCCGGGCAGCGCGGCGCCCTCGAGCTGCGCGACCACGTCCTCCAGCGGGCGCCACGTCTCGGTGCCGAGCCGCGTGTAGACGAGATCGTCGCCCGCCGGAGGCGCGCTGCTCACGTAGGTGGAGGAGAGCACGACGGGCGGGTTGACCGGCGCCTGCGGCTCCCGGTCCGGACGGCCGGCGACGACGGCGAGCGTGGCCGGGTGCAGGGGACGGGGGGGACGGTCGGGGGCGGCCACCGCGTCAGGCTACGGCGGTTGACCCGGGGCGGCCGGGGTGCGGCCGGTAGTCTCGCCGACGTGAGCCAGCCACACCGCCGCCTGCGCCTCGCCGTCGTCTTCGGCGGCCGCAGCTCCGAGCACGCCATCAGCTGTGCGACCGCCGCCGGGGTGCTCCGGGCGATCGACCGGTCCCGCTACGAGGTGCTCCCGATCGGCATCACGCCGACCGGCGAGTGGGTGCTCGCGGCGGACGACCCGGACCGCTGGAGCCTCGCCGCCGGGTACGTCCCGGAGGTGGCGCGGCCCGCACCGGGGGAGGGCGGGCACGTGCTCCTCCCGCTCGGCGACGAGCGCCGCGACCTCGTGCTCCTCGGCGCGGACGGGGTGGCGGCGACGCTCGGCTCGGTCGACGTCGTGCTCCCGCTCCTGCACGGCCCGTACGGGGAGGACGGCACGCTCCAGGGCCTGCTCGAGCTGGTCGGCGTCCCGTACGTCGGCAGCGGCGTGCTGGCCTCGGCGGCGGGCATGGACAAGCACTACATGAAGGTGGTCCTGGCGGCCCACGGGCTGCCGATCGGCCCGTACACGGTCATCACGGGCCGCGACTGGCGGACCAACGAGGCCGTGTGCCTCGAGCGGGTCGCCGCGCTGGGCAGCCCCGTCTTCGTCAAGCCGGCCCGGGCCGGCTCGAGCTTCGGCATCACCCGGGTCGCGGACGCCACCGATGCCGCGGCGGTGCGCGCCGCCGTCGCCCTGGCCCACGAGCACGACCCCAAGATCGTGGTCGAGGCGGGCATCGTCGGCCGGGAGATCGAGTGCGCGGTGCTCGAGGGTCGGGGGGACGAGCCACCCCGCACGGCGCTGCCGGGGGAGATCGTGGTCGCGGACCCGTCGCGGACGTTCTACGACTTCGAGTCGAAGTACATCCACACGGCCGGCGTGCAGCTGGCCTGCCCGGCGGACCTGCCGGAGGAGGCGCTCACCCGGGTGCGGGAGCTCGCCGCGCGCACGTTCGACGCGTTCGGCGCCGAGGGCCTGTCCCGGGTGGACTTCTTCTACACGCCCGACGGCACCCTCGTGGTCAACGAGATCAACACGATGCCCGGGTTCACGCCGT
>JBDIAU010000296.1:0-3582 GCA_039812565.1 Beutenbergiaceae bacterium | reverse complement strand
AGGCGAAGGCGCTGCGCGAGGCCGCGCAGCGGATCGGCGTCGAGACGTTCCACCCCCCGCTCGCGATCTCCTTCGCCCCGCCCGGCGGCACGGCCGCACCCAAGCAGGTCATCCCCGAGCCCGGGTACGGCAACCTCCACGGCCTCACGCGCCTCACGTGCCGCCTGTGCGGCGAGTGCGACATCGGCTGCAACGAGGGCGCCAAGAACACCATGGACCACACCTACCTCTCGGCCGCGAAGCACCACGGGGCCGACATCCGCACGATGTGCGAGGTGACCGGCGTCGCGCCGCTCGACGGCGGCGGCTACGAGGTCACGTACACCGAGTACGGGCCGGACCCCGACGAGGACGGCCGCCGCTCGCGCACCACCCGCCGGATCCGCTGCGGCCACCTCTTCCTCGGCGCCGGGGCGCTGGGGACGACGGCTCTGCTCCTGCGCAACCGGGTGACGCTCCCCGCGCTGGGCCGGGCGCTCGGGACGCGCTTCAGCGGCAACGGCGACCTGCTCACCTTCGCGATGGGTGCGCGCGCCGAGCGCCCGTCCGGCGCCGTGCGCCTCATCGACGGCTCGTACGGCCCGGTCATCACGACGGCGCTGCGCGTCCCGGACGGGACGGACGACGGCGGCGACGGTCGCGGCTACTACGTCCAGGAGGCCGGCTTCCCGGAGTTCGCGAACTGGCTCATCGAGACCACGCGGGTGACGTCCTCTCTCACGCGCTCCGCGAAGGCGGTCCGCGAGCTCCTCAAGCACCGCTTCGGCGGTCGCTACGAGTCGACGATCTCCGCCGAGGTCGCGACGCTCGTCGGCGAGGGCCGCCTCGGCTCGAGCGCGCTCCCCCTGCTCGGGATGGGCCGCGACGTCCCCGACGGGCGGATCCGCCTGCGCAACGGCGAGCTCGACGTCGACTGGACCTCCGCGACGTCGACCCGGTACTTCGGCGCCATGCGCGCGACGATGCGCGACCTGTCCGACGCGCTGCTCGCCTCGTTCCACGACAACCCGCTGTGGTGGACCAAGCGGGTCGTCACCGTCCACCCCCTCGGCGGCGCGCCGATGGGGCGGCACGTCCACGAGGGCGTCGTCGACGCCTACGCCGAGGCGTTCGGGCACCCGGGGCTGTTTGTCGTCGACGGCGCGGCGATGCCCGGGCCCGTCGGGCCGAACCCCGCGCTGACGATCGCGGCGCTCGCCGACCGCGCGGCCGAGCGCGTGCTCTCGCGGCCCGCCCCGGCCCGGCCGCGGCTGCCCGAGCCGGCGGCAGGCCCCGACGAGAGCGAGAGCCCCGACGAGGGCGCGGGCTCCGACGAGGACCGCGGCGTCCGGTTCACCGAGCAGATGAAGGGCTACCTCGCCCTCGGCGAGACCGACCCGGTGACGGGCTGGGAGCGAGCCCGGATCCTCGGCCACCGTCTCATGTTCGAGCTCACGATCCGCGTGCCCGACGTCGAGGAGTTCGTCGCGGCGGGCGACCACCCCGGCACCGCGGACGGCTACGTGCGGTGCGAGCAGCTCGGAGGGCAGCTGCCCGTCGAGCGCGGCTGGTTCAACCTCTTCGTGCCCGGGTCCGAGGCGGGCGTCCGCGAGATGCGCTACCGGCTCTGGCTGCGCGACATCACCGGCGCCCCGGTCACGCTGACCGGGTTCAAGACCGTCCGGGACGACCCCGGCCTCGACGTCTGGCGGGACACCTCGACCCTCTACGTGACGCTCCTGGCCGGGCACGTGCCGCCGGGCGGTGCGGGCGACGTCGTCGGCGCCGGGGTGCTGCGCATCCTGCCGCGGGACTTCGCGGTGCAGCTCACGACGTTCCGGGCGTCCGGGAAGGGGCCGCTCGGGTCCCTCGCCGGGTTCGGGGCGTTCTTCGGATCGTCGCTGCGGGACGTCTACCTGCGGCCCGCGGCGCCCGCTGCCGGAACGAGCGCCCACACCGCCCACGACGACGCCGGCCAGGACGCCGGCGACCGAGGAGGTCACGATGGCTGAGAGCCCCACGCTCGCCCCCACGCCGACCGGGGCGCCCCGCGCCCAGCGGCTCAACGGGATCCGGCCCTGGCACCGCAACGACGTGCACTTCTTCCCGGCGGACGACGGCCTCGCCCTCACGCTCGTCCGCGTCCGGGGCGCGACCGAGCCGACGCGGGGCCCGGTCCTGCTCGTCCACGGCGCAGGGGTGCGCGCCGAGCTGTTCCGTCCGCCCGTGCGACGGACGCTCGTCGACGTCCTCGTCGACGCCGGGTACGACGTCTGGCTCCTGAACTGGCGGGCGTCGATCGACATCGGCCCGCTCCCGTGGACCCTCGACGACGCCGCGGCCTACGACCACCCCGCCGCGGTCCGGTACGTGCTGGCGCAGACGGGCGCCGAGACGCTCAAGGCGATCGTCCACTGCCAGGGCTCGACGTCGTTCTGCATGAGCGCCGCCGCCGGTCTCCTGCCGCAGGTCGACCTCGTCCTCGCGAACGCGGTCTCGCTGCACCCCGTGATCCCCGCGTTCTCCCGCTTCAAGATCGGCACGCTCCGTCCGCTCATGCAGCAGGTGACGCCCTACCTCAACCCCGCGTGGGGGGACGGCCCGGACACGCTCTTCTCCCACCTCGCCCGCGGCACCGTCCTGGCCACGCACCGCGAGTGCGACAACCCCGTGTGCCGGATGGTCAGCTTCACCTACGGCTCCGGTCGGCCCGCGCTGTGGCGGCACGAGAACCTCAACCGGGAGACGCACGAGTGGCTGCGCGGCGAGTTCGCCGAGGTGCCGATGACGTTCTTCGCCCAGATGGCCGCGTGCGTCGCCGCCGGGCAGCTCGTCGCGGTGTCCTCCCGGCCCGGGCTCGTCGAGCGCTACGGGGACGCCGCGCCGCAGACGGACGCCCGGTTCGTGCTGGTCGCCGGGGCGCTCAACCGCTGCTTCCTCCCGGAGAGCCAGGAGCGGACGTTCGCGTTCCTCCAGCAGCACCGCCCGGGCAAGGACTCCCTGCACGTGCTCCCGACCTACGGCCACCTCGACCCGTTCCTCGGCAAGCACGCCGACCGCGACGTCTTCCCCCTGCTGCTCGCTGAGCTCGCCCGCTGACGCCCCGCCGACCACCGCAGACGCCCCGCCGACGGCCCGCGCCGCCGGGCGCGGGCCGAGACCAAAGCCCTGGTGCGGGCGCGCCGATACGTGCCTACCATCGAGGTCGGGGGCACGTCCCTAGGGGTGGTCGCGATGAGGCGATTCGTCTGGATCCTGGTGGCACTCCTCGTCGGGTCGGTGACGCTGACACCCGCCGTCGCCGCCGACGGGTCGAGCCCGTTCGGGAGCTTCGAGGGCGCCCGGGCCGTCTCGGGCGGCGTCGAGGTGACCGGGTGGGCCATCGACCCCGACACCACCGCCCCGATCTACGTCTGGGTGACCGTCGACGGCGTCGGCCGCCACCTCTACGCCAACCTCCCCCGCCCCGACGTCGCCGCCGTCTACCCCGCCTACGGGCCGAACCACGGCTTCGCCGGCGTCATCACCGCCGGGCCGGGCAGCCACACCGTCTGCGTCACCGCCTCGAACGTCGGCGCCGGGACGCACACCTCGCTCGGCTGC
>JBDIAU010000295.1:0-3594 GCA_039812565.1 Beutenbergiaceae bacterium | reverse complement strand
GCGGGTCCGTCGGTGCCGCCCCCGCCACAGCGAGCCGCTCTACCCGAGCGTGCGGCGGCGCCTCCCGCAGGATCCGCTCGGCGAATGCGTCGAGCGCCGCCGGACGGCCGACGACGTCGATCTCCACGCGGCCGGCGACGTTCCGCACCGAGCCGCGCAGGCCGAGCTCCGTGGCGAGCCGCCAGACGAACGGCCGGAACCCCACACCCTGGACCACGCCGTCGACGGTGAGGTGCCGAGCGACGGGCGCGGCGGGGCGCGTACCGACCTCGACGTCGTGGCTCACGGAACAGTCTGGTCACACCGCCGGGGCCCGGCGCCAGGTCCTACGGCCCCACCCGGACGACGCGGGCGGCGGGGCGTACGGCCTTCGGGCCTGTCGGCTTCGTCGTCGTCGGGCTGTTCGTCGTCACGGGGCTCACCGCGGCGCTCGTGTGGCGGATCGAGGAGCGGTGGACCGTCGCGAGCGGCGCCCCGCGCTGACGGGTGGTGCCCGCACCGCACGGGACCGGTCACCGCCGGGGTGCGTCAGGCCGGGGTGCGTCAGGCCGCGGTGAGCCGGACGCCGTCACCGGTGACCTCGAAGCGGACGGCGGAGAGGTCGGGCACCACCGCGTCGCCGTCGAGGCGGTCCTCGGGGTAGGTGGTCGACAGCGCGAGCACCGCGGCACCGGCCGCGCGCCCGGCGGCGATGCCCGGGGGTGCGTCCTCGACCACGAGGCACGACGCCGCGGCGAACCCCAGCGCGCGCGCCCCGGCGACGAACGGGTCGGGGTGCGGCTTGCCGTGCTCGACGTCGTCGGCGGTGACGACCACCGGCGCGCTGAGGCCGGTGATCGCGAGCCGGGTCGCCGCCAGGCCCCGCCCGCTCGACGTCACGATCGCGCAGCGACGGGCCGCGCCGAGGAGGTCGAGCGCGGCGACCGCCCCGGGCAGGACCACGATCCCCTCGGTGTCGCTCTCCTCGAGCTCGACGATCCGGTCGAGCGCCGCCGCCCTCTCGGCGGGCGACCGGTCGGCGAGGATGCGCTCGATGATCGCGCGGGCCGGCACGCCGTGGATGTGCTCGACGCTCTCGGGGGGGACGCGATACTCCTGCCGCAGCCGCTCCCACGACCGGTCGACCACGGCCCGGGAGGACAGCAGAGTGCCGTCCATGTCGAAAAGGACTGCGGCGAAGGTGCGGTCGGCGAGCGCGGCGAGGGTCGGCAGCACGGCGGTCACGTGCTCCAGCCTGGCAGATCCCCGCGCCCCGCGGCGCGGCTCCGCGGCCCGCCGCAAGGCCTCTGCGACGATGACGCCCGCACGTCGTCGTTCCAGGAAAGGTCTCAGAAGTGCTCAAGCAGACTGTCGCCCCGAAGAGCTCTGGCACGCGCCTCACGTTCTCCCTTCCGGCCGACCACCCGGTCAAGAACGTGAGTGTCGTCGGGTCGTTCAACGGCTGGGAGCCCGGCGCCAACCCGCTCCGTCGCCGCAGCAACGGCACCGTGAGCGCGTCCGTCACCGTTCCCGCAGGTACCACCGTGCAGTTCCGGTACCTTGGGGAGAACGGGCAGTGGTTCGACGAGCCCGACGCCGACCAGATCACCTCCGAGGGCAGCCTCGTCCAGGTGTGAGGCCATCAGCGACACGCCCTTCCGACAACGGCGTCGGAACGGCGAGGCGCTGACGAACACGCAAGGGCCGGCTCCCGCGGGAGCCGGCCCTTGCCGTGTGCCCGGGCCCGCGCCCTTACTCCCGCTCGACCAGGTTGCGCAGCGGCTCCCCGGCCAACCACGCCCGAACGTTCGCGACCACCAGCGCATCGGCCCCGACCGGCCGCCCACCCGCCGCGTGCGGGGTGAGGATGACGTTCGGGGCGTCCCACAGCGGGGAGCCCGCCGGCAGCGGCTCCGTGGCGACGACGTCCAGAGCCGCCCCCGCGATCCGTCCGGCACGGAGGGCGTCCAGGAGCGCGTCCTCGTCCACCGTCGCACCTCGGCCCACGTTGACCACCCACGCCCGCCGCGGCAGCAGCGCGAGCGTCGACGCGTCGAGGGCGTTGCGGGTGTGTGCCGTCGCCGGCAGCACGAGGATCAGCACGTCGGCGTCGGGCAGGACGCCCGGCAGCTCGGCGCGCGTCACGACCGTCACCCCGGACCGCTCCCCCGCGCTGCGGGCGATGCCGGTGACCCGGGCCCCGAGCATCGTGAGGTACGGCGCCAGCGTCGTCGCGATGCTGCCGAACCCCCAGATCACCACGTGCGCGCCGGAGAGCGTGGTGAGCCGCGCGGTGTTGCCCCACGGCTGCGAGCCGCCGAGCTCGTCCGCCCAGCGATGCTCCCCCTGGGCCCGGACGGCGAGGTCGAGCCGCCGGGCCGCCGCGAGGACGAGCGCAAGGGCGTGCTCGGCCACCGGCAGGTCGTGCAGCGACCGGCCCGACGTGATCACCACGTCGGCGGGCAGGTCGAGGGCGAGCACGTGGTCCGGGCCCGCGGCCAGGGTCTGCACCCACCGCAGGCGGTGCAGCCGGGCGACCTCGCGCGCCAGGACGTCGCCCGGGTTCGCCCACACGACGAGCGCCTCGGCGTCGAGGTGCTCCTCCGGGAACGGCGCGGCGACGTCGTACCGGACGGAGGCGGCGCCGTCGGGCAGGGCGGGCGCGAGGGGCACGCTCGTCGGGAGCAGGATCTTCACGGGTCACTCCTCACAGCGGTCCGCGGGCCGCGTCGCGCACCCGGGTCGGCAGCCGGTACAGGCCCGTCGTCGCAGTCACGAACAGCGTGGTGCCGTCCGGCCCGCCGAAGCACAGGTTCGCGACGACCTCCGGCACCGGCACCGCGCCGAGCCGGGTGCCGTCCGGGTCGACCACCTGCACCGAGTCCGCGCTCGACGTCCACAGGTTCCCGTGGACGTCCACCCGGAACCCGTCCGGGACCCCGGGACTGACGACGGCGAGCACCCGGCCGTTCGCGCACCGACGCCCGTCGACGACGTCGTACGCCCGGATGTGGTGCGCCGGGCCGGAGTCGGAGACGTAGAGGATCGACTCGTCCGGGGAGAAGGCCAGACCGTTCGGGTCGTCCATGTCCTGCACCACGGGCTCCACCGACCCGCTCTCGGGGTCGACCCGGAAGACCCAGTGGGCGCCGTACTCGCGCTCGCCCGGATGCCCCTCGGCGGGCTGGGTGATCCCGTACGACGGGTCCGTGAACCACACGCTCCCGTCCGAGCGGACCACGACGTCGTTCGGGGAGTTGAGCCGCACCCCGGCCCAGCGGTCGGCGATCACGGTGGTCGCGCCGTCGGGCTCGCGGCGCAGGACGGCCCGCTCGCCGTGGGAGCACTCGACCACACGACCCTCGCGGTCGAGCGTTCGGCCGTTCGTGAACTCGACGCCCTCCCGGTCGACGGTCACCGCGCCGGTCGCCGCCGTCCAGCGCAGCACCCGGTCGCCGGGGATGTCGGACCAGATGACGGCGTCGTCGGCGGGGAGGTAGAGCGGGCCCTCGGACCATCGCGCGTCCCCGCCCAGCCGCTCGACGGTCACGTTCGCGTCGAGCAGGTCGAGGACGCGGGGGTCGTGCACCCGGAGCGGCGCCGGGGCCGGGCGAG
>JBDIAU010000294.1:0-3600 GCA_039812565.1 Beutenbergiaceae bacterium | reverse complement strand
CGGTCGGGCACGCCGTCCGCGGCGAGGGTGACGGTGGCCCCCGCGACCGGCACGGACGTCCCGTTCGCCCGCTGCAGCGTCACGACGCCCTGCACGGAGCTGCTCGGCGCCGTGATCGGCACGGTGAGCTGGCGCGTCTGCCCGGCGCCCATCTCGACCGGCAGGGTGAGGGGGGAGTAGGAGCTGCCGGAGATGTTGAGGTTGTAGGTCAGCGGCAGGAGGTCGTAGAAGACGTAGACGCCGGGCTGGTTCGGGCAGGTGGCGGGCTGCCCCACCCCGCCGGGGGTGCAGTCGGGCGTCTCCGTGGCCGTGAACGTCGCGTCCCGGTAGGTGAGGCTCATCTGGAGGCCGTCCACGGGGTCGTCCCCGTTGACGGCGTACACGACCAGCTCGCCGGGGTTGGGGGTGAGGACCACGTCCGGTGCCGTCACGGTCATCGCGCTCGGCGGGACGAGCTCGGGGACCGGGACGTCGACGGACACCCCGCCGGCGGTGGCCGTGTACCCGGTGGCGGCGGCGGTGACGGTCCACGTCCCGGCCACGAGGCCGTCGCGCTGGGTGGTGCCGGTGATCGAGTAGCGGCCGGTGGTCCCGGCCGTCGCGCCGAAGGACTGCGCCCCGAGGGTCGCGGTGACCTGGGCGCCGGGGACGGCCTGGGTGACGCCGGGGGCGATCTGGGCGCGGACGTCGCCGACGATCGTGCCGAGGCGGGTGAGCGTCACCACGGACGGGTCGGCGGGCTCCTGGCCGGGTGCCACCTGGATGGGTCCGGTGTACGTGCGGAAGCCGGGCGCCCGGACGTCGATGAAGTACGTGCCGGTCGGCAGCTCCCCGAAGTCGACGTACGCGTTGCCGGGGTGCGCCTCGAGGCGCCGCGTGGACCCGCCGGGCAGGGTGAGGGTGGCGACGGCGTCGTACACCTCGGCGCCGTCGCCCGCGCCGACCGGCGCGACGCGCAGGAAGCCGTACCGGTCGAGGGAGAACGCGACGGGCGGGTAGGCCGCCGTCCCCGGCGGGATGAGGAAGTCGACGGTGTCGGGGTCGTAGCCCGGCAGCGACGCCGTCACCGTGTAGTAGCCGGGGCGGATGAGCCGGCCCGCGCCGTCCTGCGGCTGCGCCGAGTCCGACCACACGAGCGCGCCGTCGCGGTAGGCGAGGGACATCTGCCCGACGCCGGGCGGTGCGGCGACGACGTCGAAGCGCACCTGGGGGTACAGCGGCGTCGGGTCCGCGGTCTGGTTGAGCGTGAGCGTGCCGACGAACTGCCGCCCCCGCGGGGTGAGCTCGATCGGGCCGACGGTCGCCGTCGGGACGGCGTTCGCGGCGTAGTCCAGGTACCCGGAGGCGACGGCACGGACGTCGATCTCGGCCTCGACCAGCGGCAGCACCGTGGTCGCCGGGTCGCTGGCGCACGGCGCGGTGGTGCAGACCGTCATCCAGCCGTCGGCGTCGGTCTGCGCGACGGGCGTCCCGGCCGTGCGGATGGGCGTGACGCCGCGGTACCCGGTCACGCCGGACACGCTGACGGCCGCGCCGCCCACGGGCGTGGCGGCGTTCCCGTCGCCGCCGAGGAAGGTGACGGTCCGCAGCCGGACGTCGGCCACGGGGGCGGTGAGCACCACCTGGGCCTGGATCTCCTGGTTGAGCCCGACCTCGACGCCGGTGAGGCTGCCGGTGGCGTTCCCGGTGAAGGACGTGGCCTCGACGTCGTAGCTCGCGGCGGCGAGGCGGCGCAGCTGGAGGAACCCGGACGCATCCGTGGTGCCCTGGACGTCGGGGAGGCCGGGCGAGGTGAGCGTGACGCCGGCGCGGTCCGCGGGCAGGACGGCGCCCGTGCCGTCGGAGGCGAGCACGGTGAGGGTGAGGACGCCGAGGCGGTCGAGCGTCCAGTCGAGCCGCCGGACGTCCCCGGGGGTGAGGGCGACGGCGGTCGGCGGGGGCGCGAGGAGCTCGCCGTCGACCGGGGGCAGGACGTACACGTCGTACGCGCCGGAGCGCAGCCGGCTGATCTCGTAGGAGCCGTTGACGCCGAGGAAGGAGCAGCCGCCGTCGTCGGACTCGCACAGGGTGCCGCCGGCGTCGAGGGCGCACGCGGTGCCGGCGGCGGGCGCCGGCCCGCCCGCGTCGACGGCGACGACGCACGTGGTGGTCGGCACGGTGCCGACCCGCGCGGAGACGGAGCCGACGATCGACGGCGACGGCTCCAGCGCCACCGTGGCCGCCTCGACCACCTGGCCCATCGGCACGGTGACGTCGACGGTGCCCGGCTCGTAGCCGGGCGCCTCGATGAGGAGGCGGTACTGCCCCGGGTAGAGGCCCTCGTCGGTCGTGGCGGGGATCTGGTACGCGTCGTCGGGGTCGGCGGTCACCTGCAGGGTGCGCGTGGTGCCGTCGAGGTCGGTCGCCGTCGTCGTCACGGTGATCTCGCACGTCTCGCCGGGCAGCAGGCGCGGGCAGGTGAGGCGGGCGCCGGTGCTGGCGTCCGTGACCCGGCCGCGGATCACGGACGTGGCGGTGAGCCCGTCGCCGGGCAGGGCCGGCAGCACGAGGTCCGCCGTCGACGCCCGGCCGCTGACCACCTCCACCTGGGCGGAGCCGGGCTCGTGCCCGAAGACCTCCGCGGTGAGGACGTACGAGCCGGGCGCGATGCCGACGAACAGGAAGGACCCGGTGGCGTCGGAGGAGGACATGGTCTTGTACGTGCCGCTCGGGCCGGAGAGCGTGAGGCCGGCGCCGGTGATCCCGGCCCCGTCCTGGTCCGTCACCGAGCCGGACACGGTGCCGCCGACGGCGGTCATGCTGATCTGCAGCGGCGGCGAGCCGGCCTCGGTGAGGGTGATCTGCCGGGTCTGGGTGGCGTACCCCTCGCCGGCGACGGTGAGCGTGTACTCCCCGGGCACCGGCAGGTCCGGCAGCACGAAGGTGCCGGCGCGCTCCCCGGTCACGGTGGTCGCGGTCCGGGCGACCTCCCCGGCGGCGGCCGTCACCGTGATCCCGCCGAGGCCGCCGGTGCCGCCGAGGGAGTCCGTGCCGGTGACGGTGCCGGAGAGGGTCGCCAGGCCCGAACGCAACTGCAACGACACCGACGCCTCGCCCGCGGCGCCCAGGCTGACGAGCGTGGACTGCGAGCCGAGCCGGGGGGTCGAGGCGGCGACGAGGTAGGTCGTCGGGGTGGACAGGCCGTCCACCGCCCAGAAGCCCACCGAGCCCGTGGTCGCGGTGCGCGTGGTCACCGTGGTGGTGCCGTCCGAGATCGTCACCTCGACGCCGCCCGCCGGGCCGCCGGGCCCGGTGACGCTCCCGGAGAGGCGCCCGGTGCCGGGCGCCATCGCGAGCTCGATCGGTGCCGCTGAGGCTTGCGCGCCGGTCACCCACAGGCGTTGCGTCTGGTAGCCCGGCTTGGACAGAACGAGCAGGTAGCGCCCGGTGGGCGACAGGCCGCCGAACGCCCACGTGCCGTCGTCGCCCGTGACGGTGGTGCGCCGCTGGCTCGCCTCGTCCGTCCGCTCGACCGGCAGCGCCAGCGCGGACACCTTGCCCGCGGGCGTCGCCCGCTCCCGGGCGAGCGCGGCGACGGCGAGCGCCGCCGCCCCGCCGGGC
>JBDIAU010000293.1:0-3603 GCA_039812565.1 Beutenbergiaceae bacterium | reverse complement strand
GTGGCGCTCGAGCGGACGCTCGACGTCGACGAGCTCGCCGCGGCCGCCACCCCCGCGCTGCCGGACGTGGTGCGGACGCTCGTGGCCGTCCCGGTCGCGGTGGCAGCGGCGCCGGCGGTCCGCGACGTCGTGTGGACCTCGCCGTCGGAAGCGCGGATGCGGGCGATCGCGAGCGCCGCGGCGGCCTTGCCGGACTGCGACGACGTCGCCGAGTAGGTGGGCCACCCGGTTGCGGTGCCGGCGGTGACGTCGACGACGGCGACGTACAGGGCGCCGTCGTTGCCCGACGACGTCGTGAGCTCGGTCAGCCACGTCGGGGTGCCGAGGGTGCACCCGGCGACAGTGAGCGCCTGCGAGGAGTGCGTCGTCCCGTCGCTGTTGAGGGCGACGGCGACGACGAGGACGTCCCCGGCGGTGATGTCGGGGGCGGTGGCAAGCGGGGCCGTGGACCAGCACCAGACGCCGACGGCGCCGACAACCCACAGGTTGCCGGAGGCGTTCGCCGCCACGGAGTAGACGCTGCCGGAGGTGGCCGGCGGGTTCGTGCTCGCCCACGTGCCGGTCGGGGACGACGTGCCGGCGACGTGCCCGGTGTCGCCGACTGCGACCCAAGCGCCGGCGCGGCCGGCGACGTCGAGGACGTTGTCCGTGCCACCGAACCCGGTCGCGGTGGGGGCGGACCAGGTCCCGGTCGGGTTGGTGGTGGTCGAGAGCTTGCCCGACTGCCCGCCGGCGACCCACGCGCTGCCGTCGCGGGCGAGGCAGTAGATGTTGCTGGTGGAGAACCCCGACGAGGTGACCGCGGACCAGGTGCCGGTCGGGTCGGTCGCGGTGCGGATCGTCCCGGAGTGCCCGGCGGCGACCCACGTCGTCCCGTCGGTCGCGACGGCGCGGATCGTGGTGGTGCCGAAACCCGGGCTCGAGGCCGCCGACCACGTCGACGTCGGGTCGGTCGCCGTGCGGACCTGCCCGCCGGCGGCGACACCGACGATCGTCGTGCCGTCGGAGGCGACGTCGTAGATCGTCGACGTGCCGAACCCCGGCCCCGAATGCGTCGTCCAGGTCCCGGTCGGGTCCGACGCGGTGATGACCGTGCCGTTCGTCCCCGCCAGGACCCACACCCCGTTGTGGAAGGCGGCGGCGTAGAACGTCACCGACCCGGCGGAGTGCGCTTGCGCGGTCCAGTGGACCCCGTCCGTGCTCGTGTAGAGCGTGTTCGACGTCGACGTGCCCGCGACCCACACACCGGCGTGCTCGACCACGCTGAAGAAGGTGTGCCCGGTGTTGTTCGACAGCGGCCCGGACCAGGTCGACCCGCTCGTGGCCACGGTCGTGCCGGTGGCGTCGGAGTCCAGGGACGACAAGCCCAGGAGGTCCCAGTACGGGGTGTCGCGGGTGAAGCGCAGGAGCTGGGCGAGCGTCGGGGACCCCGACGGCGCCGAGACGGCCACCGACCCCGACAGGGACCCCGCGGCCTGCCGCTGCAGGATCGTCGCGCGGGACGAGCCGGTGTCGACGCCGTTGGCGGTCGTGCCGTCGATCGTCGCGGCGACGTGACCGAACGACGTCGCCGTCGGCTCGGTCGTGACCGGCTTCCCAGCGACGCACGCCAGGACCAGGTCCCCGGCCGCGACCGAGGACGGGTAGGTCGGGGACGCCGACGTCGTACCGGTGCCGGCCGTGCCGGCACCGGTGTAGGTGACCGTCCCCACGCGTCAGCCCGCCCGCGCTTGAGGTCAGGCCGGGTCGACGTCGAGCGTCGGGGTGTGCTTGAGCGTCCCGGCGGCGCCGAAGACCTCCGAGGCGGACAGCGAGAACCCGCCGAGGAACGTCCCGCCCGACGCCGCGGACCACAGACCCCAGTGCGTGACGGTCGTCCCCGCGGGGATCGGGATCGTCACCTCCGAGCCGACCCGGTCGCCCGAGGAGGCGGAGCCCCACGTCGTCTGCTGCCGGGCGTAGGAGCCGCCCGTGACCTCGTTCGCGCCCCCCGTCGACGGGTCGGCCGTGTGCGCGGAGATGTACGCACCGGCCGCGGCGATGCCGTCCACGGCGGCGTTCAGAGCGGAGTCGGTGAAGGGCATGGGAGGGCCTCCTCGGGGTGGTGGCGGGTCACTGGAAGGTGGGACGGCCGATCGGGACGGCGGCGCCGCCCTGCACGGTCCAGAACGCGATGTGCGGCAGGCAGGTGATCGTCAGGAGGGCCTCCGGGCCGGTGACGCCGCCGACGACGGCGGAGCACCCGATGGTCACCGTCGTGCCGTCCCACGAGGCGGGGATCACCAGCGTGCGCGTGGCGCCGGTCCCGGTGAGCGTGACCTGGGCGCCGGAGACCCGCCGCCAGGTGTAGGAGTCCGGGGTGGCGCCGGCGACGACGGCCGCCGAGAGGGTGCCCTGCGTCATCGGCTCCGCCCGGGTCGGGTCGAAGTCCGTGGCCGCGAGCGCCAGCGAGGTGACGGCCGTGCCGGACAGGGCGATGCGGGAGACGCGGACCAGGACCCCGGGCAGGGGCCCGGTCAGCCCGACCCGGGAGAGCCGGGCCCGGACGGCCACCTCAGATCACCGCCGCGATCTCGACGAACAGGTTGTTCCAGTCGCCGATCGTCGCCGCCTCCGCAGCCGAGAGCGCGAGCGCGAAGTCCGCCCACGACGCCGTGAGGGTGATGGTCCAGGTCTTGCGGACCGTGGTGCCCTCGAGGAGGCGCACCGTGCACGTCACCGCGTCCGAGGTGGACTTCTGGGCGCGGACGGTGAGGGTGGCGGAGGAGCGGCGCACCGAGGGTCGCATCCGCAGCCGCTGGGACGTCTCCGTGCCGGTGACGTCGGCGGACTCGACGTAGGTCGCGTCGCTCGAGTCGGACGTCGCCGCACCCTTCGCGCTGGCGCCGCCGACGTTCGTCCACGTGCCCACCGACTGCGAGCTCCCGGCCGAGTCCCGGACCGGCAGGACCTCGGCCGAGGTGGGGACGTAGACGTCGACGGTGGACTCCGCCGTCGCGCCGTTGTTGTCGGTGACGGTCAGGCGCAGGACGTACCGGCCGAGGTCGGCCGCCGTGAACGACGGCGTGAGCGTCGTCCCGCCAGTCAGCGACGGCGCGCTCGAGCCTGGGTACTCGTCGAACGTCCACGCCCGGGATGAGATCGACCCGTCCGGGTCCGACGCCGTGCCCGCCAGGTTGACCGTGGCGCCCTGGGCGACCGTCTGAGCGGTCCCGGCCGAGCAGGTCGGCGCCTGGTTCGTGACCCAGTTGCCGTACAGGGCCGAGGAGTCCTGGGAGCGGTGGGAGTCGAAGTGGATCCCGAGGTCGGCGCCGATCGACTGCACGACGCCGTAGCGCACCTGCGTGAAGTCGGTCGTCCCGGTGTCGACCCCGGAGTAGACCGTCGCCGCCGGCGGGGTCGTGTCGTCCGCGTACACCCGGGCGCGGATCACCCCGTCCGGGGTGGTCGTCGACGTGCCCTTGGTGGAGGAGAACTCGACCCGCCACTCGGTGCCGTCGTTCGGGATCGCCGTCGCGAGGGTCCCGACGACCGCGCCGGTCCGGTTGTGGACCGTGACGGCGCCGGTGGACCGGTTGAGGCGCAGCTGCATGCCCCAGCCGC
>JBDIAU010000292.1:0-3611 GCA_039812565.1 Beutenbergiaceae bacterium | reverse complement strand
GTCAGTCGTCGAGGTCGGGCCGGGGGTGCCAGGACTCGACGGAGACCACCCGCGGCGCGTGCGCCGGGCGCTGCGCGACGTGGAGCACGAGGGCCTCGCCGGGGCGCAGGTACGGGTCCCCGTCCGGCAGGGACGGCACCAGCCGGATCGGCGTGAGGTCGGCGATCGCCCGCATGACGGTCGGCAGGACGGGGCGGTGCGTGCAGATCACCACGTTGCGCCCGGCCTCGATCCGCTCGGTCACGAGCTCGTGCACGTGGGTGGTGCGCTTCTTGGCGAGGCTCTCCGTGAACGCGGGCTCGAGCGCGACGGCGATCCCGGCCTTGCGCGCGTAGGGCTCCACGGTGCGCTCGCAGCGCGCCCACGGGCTGGAGACGACGGCCCCGACGCCGAACGCGGCGAGGACGGGCACGAGCGCGCCGGCCTGGACCTGCCCCTCCTTGGTGAGCGGCCGGCTCGCCTCGGAGCCCTTCCAGGCGCTGCGCTTGGTCGCGCGCCCGTGCCGGGCGACGACGACGGCCCACGTCCGCAGCCGGTCGGTCTCGTACAGGTCCACGAGGGCGTGCAGCGGCACCTTGTCCTGCTCGCGCGTCAGGCGCTTGTCCGCCGCCTCGACGTCGAGCCACAGCGTCTTGTCCACCTCGGTCGTCGACGCGCGCGGGTGGCTCGGCCGGGCGCGGACCGCGGCGCTGCGGGCGGAGGCCGGCTGCGCCGCCCAGTAGTCGACCACCTTGCGCACGCCGTTGCTCAGCCGGTAGGTGAGGCCCGGCAGCCGCGCCCCGAGGACGACCAGCTCGCCGGTCTCCTCCGCGACCTCGCGCACCGCGCAGTCCGGGGCGGTCTCCCCCGGCTCGAGCTTCCCCTTCGGCCAGGACCAGTCGTTGTAGCGGGGCCGGTGGATGAGCAGCACCTGGAGCCGGTCGTTCTGGATGCGCCACACGACGGCCCCGGCCGCGTCGATCGACGGCCGCAGCGCACTCGGTGGGGACGTGACGGTGACGAGCGTCACCGTGACGCCGCCACCCGCCGGCGCGCCCGCGCCATCAGCATCTCCTGGATGTCGGTGAGCGGCTCGCCGTCGGCGTCGCGGTGCCGGCGGACGTACACGTTGTCGGGTCCGAGGTGCCAGGACGACGTCGACGGCGCCGTCGAGAGGTCGAGGAGCTCGACGAGCTCGGCGATGTGGTCCCGCTCGGTGATCCGAACCAGCACCTCGACGCGCCGGTCGAGGTTGCGGTGCATGAGGTCGGCGCTGCCGATGAACACCTCGGGGTCCTCCCCCGTCGCGTTCGCGAACGCGAACACGCGGGCGTGCTCGAGGAAGCGCCCGAGGATCGAGCGCACGCGGATGTTCTCGCTCAGCCCGGGGACGCCGGGCCGCACCGCGCAGATGCCGCGCACGACGAGGTCGACGGGGACGCCTGCCCTCGAGGCCCGGTACAGGGCGTCGATCGTGGCCTCGTCGACGATCGAGTTCACCTTGATCTTGACCCAGGCGGGCAGGCCCGCCCGGTGGTTCTCGATCTCCCGCTCGATCCGGGCGACCAGCCCGGTGCGGATCGCCTGCGGCGCGACGAGCAGCCGGCGGTAGCGGGACTTCGGCGCGTACCCCGAGAGCTGGTTGAACAGGCGGGTCATGTCCTGGGCGACCTCGGGGTCGCAGGTGAGGACGCCGAGGTCCTCGTACAGCCGGGCGGTCTTGGGGTGGTAGTTGCCGGTGCCGACGTGGCAGTACCGGCGCAGGCCGTCCGACTCCGTGCGCACCACGAGCGAGAGCTTGCAGTGCGTCTTGAGCCCGACGAGGCCGTACACGACGTGCACGCCCGCCTCCTCGAGCTTGCGACCCCACGAGATGTTCGCCTGCTCGTCGAAGCGGGCCTTGATCTCGACGATCGCGAGCACCTGCTTGCCCGACTCGGCGGCGTCGATGAGGGCGTCCACGATCGGGGAGTCGCCCGAGGTCCGGTACAGCGTCTGCTTGATCGCCAGGACCTGGGGGTCGGCCGCCGCCTGGGCGAGGAACTGCTGCACGCTCGTGGAGAACGAGTCGTACGGGTGGTGGAGCAGCACGTCCCCGGTGCGGATGGCGGCGAAGAAGTCGGTCGGCGTCGCGCTCTCCACCTCGGCGAGCTGGCGCGCCGTGACCGGCACGAACTTCGGGTAGCTCAGCGCGGGCCGGTCGAGGTCGGCGATCTGGTTGAGGCCGGTGAGGTCCAGCGGCGCAGGCAGCGTGTACACCTCGTGCTCGGCGACGCCGAGCTCGCGGATGAGCAGCCTGCGCACCGTCGGGGTGATGTCCGGGGTGACCTCGAGGCGCACCGGCGGGCCGAAGCGGCGCCGCAGCAGCTCCTTCTCCAGGGCCGCGAGGAGGTTCTCGGCGTCGTCCTCCTCGACCTCCATGTCCTCGTTGCGGGTCACCCGGAACGTCTGGGACTCGACGATCTCCATGCCCGGGAACAGGTAGTCCAGGTGCCGGGCGATGACGTCCTCGAGCGGGACGAACGACGTCGGGCCCTCCTGCGCGTCCGGCACGTCGCCCGGGCGGCGGGGCTTGCCCGACGCGTCGACGGCGATGAACCGCGGCAGGCCCTCGGGAACCTTGACGCGGGCGAAGTGCTCCTTGCCCGTGGCCGGGTTGCGCACGACGACGGCGAGGTTGAGCGAGAGCCCGGAGATGTACGGGAACGGGTGGGACGGGTCGACGGCGAGCGGCGTCAGGACCGGGAAGATCTGCTTGCGGAAGAACTTGTGGAGGCGGTCCTGCTCGGTGTCGGCGAGCTGGTCGATCCGCACCAGGGTGATGCCCTCGCCGTCGAGCGCGGGCTGGATGTTGTCCGAGAAGACGGCCGCGTGCCGGGCCGTCAGCTCGTGGGCGCGGACGGCGATGGCCTCGAGCACCTGCCGCGGCGAGAGGCCGGACGCGGCCGTCACGGCCAGGCCCGTGGCGATGCGGCGCTTCAGGCCGGCGACGCGGACCATGAAGAACTCGTCGAGGTTGCTCGCGAAGATCGCGAGGAAGCGGACGCGCTCGAGGAGCGGCAGGGCGTCGTCCTCCGCGAGCTCGAGGACGCGCTGGTTGAAGGCGAGCCACGAGAGCTCGCGGTCGCCGAAGCGGTCGGCCGGCAGCTCGACGTCCTCGTCGACGTCCGTGGGCTCGTCGAGCGCGCCCCCGTCGTCGGCGTCCGCGATGGGCACCGGGCTCTCGTCGAGGCTGCTGTCGGCGTCGTCGTCCTGGCCGGCCGGACCGGCGGTCGGGACGTGCTCGAAGCCGGTGACGGCGTCGAGGGCGGCGAGGTCGGTCGTCAGCTGCGTGTCGGCCATGGGCTCATCGTGGCACCCTCCGTGGCCGCACCTGAACCCCCTCGGCGTGGGATCGCCGCGGACGGTCAGTCGAGCCGACCCCGCCGCCACAGACCACCGGCCGCCTCGAGCTCCTCCGCCGTGGTCAGCAGGGCGGACGCCCGCCGGGTGACGGCGACGGCACGGGCCTCGTCGTCGTTCGCGATGTCGTCGGCGTCGAGCGCCGCGCCCGTGGCGAGCACGCGCAGGAAGGCGCCGGCGCGCTCGAGGGCGACGGCGAGGTCGCCCTGGTAGAGGCCGGCGAGGACGGC
>JBDIAU010000291.1:0-3628 GCA_039812565.1 Beutenbergiaceae bacterium | reverse complement strand
GCCCGGCACCTCGAAGGGGACGCCGCGCACCGTGACCGCGACGGCGCGCACGCGGGGCAGCGGCAGGAGCGTCTGCTCGAGCTGGGCCTGCATGAGCGCGCGCTCCCCCGGGGTGGCCGCGAGCGCCTCGGCGGAGAGGTCCACCTGCGCGACGCCGTCGCGGACCGCCACCGCGTCGACCGTCAGCCGCGTGCCGGACGGGAAGGCGTTCACGACGCCGGGCGCCAACCATGCCGACGGCCCCGCGAGGAGCCCGCCGACCGCGGAGGTCTCGACGGTGCGACGCGAGTACCACCGGGTCTCGGGGACGAGGGCGCGGCCGTCGGGGGTGACGAACTGCAGCGGGGTCTGCTGGAAGATCGAGCGGAACAGCGGCTCCGAGAGCAGGACGCCGTCCTCGAGCCCGACGATGCGCCACTCCCCCGCCGCGTCCCGGTCGAGCGAGACCTCGACCGTGGCGCGCGTGCCCGGCGTGGCCTCCGTGTACCGGCCCGCGTGGTCGATCGTCCCGCTGAGCGCGGCCTGGACGAGGAGCACGTCCTCGTCGTCGGGGTCCGGCTCGACGACGGCCTGGCCGGCGTAGACGAGCACCCGCGCGAGCGGGTTCCAGCTCGCGCGGGCCGTGCCGGCGAGGAACTCCCGCGCGACGGCGAAGTCGTCGGTGAACCCGGCCGCGGAGGCGCGCAGGAACCCGTCGACGATGGTC
The DNA here is from genome assembly GCA_039812565.1 of Beutenbergiaceae bacterium. Lineage (GTDB taxonomy): Bacteria > Actinomycetota > Actinomycetes > Actinomycetales > JAHECE01 > JAHECE01. The sequence goes on along the minus strand of JBDIAU010000291.1, from coordinate 2,922 downwards.
TCGGCGTCGTCGCCCGGCGTCGGGCGGCGGGCGAGCAGCGCGATGCTGCCGGGCTCGGCGACGTCGGGGTCGCCCTGCTGGACCGGGCCGGACTGCGGGAGGCTCGCGCAGCCCGAGAGCACGGCGACGACCGCGAGGACCGCGGCGAGGCCGCGCCACCGTCGCCGGCTCACCGGGGCTCCAGCTGCGTCAGGTCGGGAAGGCTCGCGGGCCCGAGCGGGTCCTCGCGCCGCGGGGGCGGCTCCATCGAACGCTGCGGCGGCTCGAGCGGGAGGGGCGACTCCGTGAGGACGACGCCGGCGCGCCGGGGCAGGGTCAGGCGGAAGGCCGCGCCCTCGCCCGGGCGCCCCCAGGCCTGCAGCCAGCCCCCGTGCAGCCGCGCGTCCTCGAGGGAGATCGCCAGCCCGAGGCCGGTGCCGCCGGTGGTGCGAGCCCGCGCCGGGTCGGCCCGCCAGAACCGGTCGAAGGCGTGCTGGGCCTCCTGGACCGTCATCCCGACGCCGTGGTCCCGGACGAGGACGGCCACGGCACGGGCGTCGGCGGCCACCTCGATCTCGATCGGGCGGCCCTCGCCGTGCTCGACGGCGTTCACGACGAGGTTGCGCACGATCCGCTCGATGCGTCGCGGGTCGACGTCGGCGGTGCAGGCGCGGTCGGGGAGCGTCGTGACGATCGTCGACCCCTTCTGCTCCGCGAGCGGCGCGGCGCCCTGGACGACGCCCTCGACGACCCGCCGGACGTCCCACGCCTCCGCGTCGAGGACCGCGGCACCGGCGTCGAACCGGCTGATCTCGAGGAGGTCGGCGAGGAGGGCGTCGAAGCGGTCGAGCTGGGTGGAGAGCAGCTCCGCGGAGCGCGCCACCGCGGGCGTGAAGTCCTCGCGCTCGCCGTAGATGACGTCCCCGGCCATCCGGATGGTCGTCAGCGGGGTCCGGAGCTCGTGCGAGACGTCGGAGACGAACCGCTGCTGGAGGTGGGAGAGCTGCTCCATGCGTTCGATCTGGTCCTGCAGGCTCTGCGCCATCTCGTTGAAGGATCGCCCGAGCGTGGCGAGCTCGTCGTGCCCGCGCACGGGCATCCGTTCGGTGAGCCGGCCGTCGGACAGCCGTTCGGCGCTGATGGCGGCCTGGCGCACCGGGACGAGCACCTTGCGGGTGAGGTACCAGGTCATGACGCCGAGCAGGACGAGCAGGGCGAGGGCGCCGAGGGCCAGGGTGCGCTGGACGAACAGGAGGGTCGAGTTCTCCGGCCCGAGCGAGTAGACGAAGTAGAGCTCGTACCCGCCCGCCGAGCGCAGGGTCACCGGGGAGCCGACGGCGATCCCCGGCTCGGTCGTGTCCCCGGCGGGGACGGCGACGGACTGCCACTGCTGGCCGCCCTCCTGCTGGACCGCCTCGCGCAGCTCGGGGCTGATGATGCCCAGCAGCCCGGGGTCCGTCGCCGGGTCGATGATGACCACCTGCGAGAGGTCCGACGGCGAGCGGAGCAGGAGCGTGCCGACGGCGCCCGAGCCGGCGCCCTGGAGCGAGACGACCAGGTCGTTCGCCAGCTGCTGGATCTCGGGGCCGGTGGTCGCGGTCGCGTAGTCGATGCTCTCCTGGGCCGCGGCCGTCCGTTCGGCGGCGTCCGTGAGCATCTGGTCGACGCGCTCGTTGAACATCCCGTTGCGGATCTGGCCCGTGAGGTACCAGCCGAGCCCCACGACCGCGAAGGCCCCGACGACGACCGTCGTGGTCACGACCCGCAGGCGCAGGGACGTGCGCCAGCGCTCGGCCCAGCGGGACAGGACCCGCAGCGGCGGCCGGACGAGGCGCTGGAGCCGGACGGGCAGCCGGCGGATCCGCAGCGCCGGCCGGGCCTCGGTGCGACCCGGCCGCTCGGCGAGCGGCTCCGCGGGGGGCGCCGTCATGGCGTCACGGCACCGGCCCGGTAGCCGACGCCGCGGACCGTGACGACCACCTCGGGGTGCTCGGGGTCGCGCTCGACCTTGGCACGCAGCCGCTGGACGTGGACGTTGACGAGCCGGGTGTCGGCCGCGTGCCGGTAGCCCCAGACCTGCTCGAGGAGCACCTCGCGGGTGAAGACCTGCCACGGCTTGCGGGCCAGGGCCACGAGGAGGTCGAACTCGAGCGGGGTGAGGGAGATCGCCTCCGCGCCCCGCAGCACCCGGTGCCCGTCGACGTCGATGACGAGGTCGCCGATCCGCAGCGTCGCCTGCGCGGGCTCCTCGTGCCGGCGCAGCCGCGCACGCACCCGGGCGACGAGCTCCTTGGGCTTGAACGGCTTGGCCACGTAGTCGTCGGCGCCGGACTCGAGCCCACGGACGACGTCGAGCGTGTCGCTCTTGGCCGTGAGCATCACGATGGGGACGTCGGACTCCGCGCGGATCTGGCGGCACACCTCGATGCCGTCCAGACCGGGGAGCATGAGGTCGAGCAGGACGAGGTCGGGCGCGCTCGACCGGTAGGCCTCCACGGCCTGGGCGCCGTCTGCGCAGAACGTCGGGTCGAAGCCCTCGGAGCGCAGGACGATGCCGATCATCTCCGCGAGCGCGATGTCGTCGTCGACCACGAGGATCCGGCGGTTCATGGGCCCATGGTGTCACCTCCGGCGCGTCGCGCCCGGTAGCGGCGGCGTGGACGCCCGGCCCCTGGCGAGCGCGTCCGCCGTGAGGTGGCACGATGACAGCCGACGGCGACCCGCCGGGGCGCCGACCGCAGGCAGGAGTCAGCGATGTCCGAGGGGCCCACCGGGGTCACCCCGCCCGCGCCGCAGGAGCCCGACGCCCAGCCCGGGGCGAGCGCGTCCGACGCGCCCGCACCCGGCGCGCCCCCGTCCGGAGCGCCCGCGCCGGCACCCGCGCCGCAGCCACGCCCCGCGCCTCGCTGGGGGCAGTACGCCCCGACGCCGCCGCCCACGCCG
>JBDIAU010000290.1:0-3635 GCA_039812565.1 Beutenbergiaceae bacterium | reverse complement strand
GCTCCGCGATCCTCGCGCCCGGGGCGTCGGCCGGCCGGTCCTCGCGGAGCAGGTAGTAGGCCACCGCCTGCAGGCCCATCATGCGCGCGAGGAACGTGGACCCCCCGGCGTCCCCGACGCCCTCGACCATCGAGAGCACGTGCAGCTCACCGGCCGCGCCGCGGAACCCGCGCACGAGGCGGCCGTCCTCGACGACGCCCGCCCCGAGGCCGTTGCCCGACAGGACCATCACAGCGTTGTCGGAGCCGCTCGCCGCCCCCCGCCAGCGCTCCCCGAGGATGCCGAGGTTCGCGTCGTTCTCCACGAGAACCGACCACGCGCGCCCCGCACCGAGCTCGGCCCGCAGGTCGATCTCGTCCAGACCGGGGATGTCGGCGTTCGGCCACAGCACCCGCCCGTCCCGCCCCACCGGCGCGGCGACGCCGACGACGACGGCGAGCACCCGCTCGGGCGGGACGCCGCCCTCCGCGAGGGCCTGGTCGATCAGCTCGCGCGCGTCCGCGACGAGCGCGGCCGCGGGCCGCTGGCTCCTCAGGAGCGTCCGCGACGCCGTGCCGACCGTCTCGCCCCGAAGGTCGCTCACGTGCACGGTCACGGCCGTCGCCGCGAGGTCCACGCCGACCACGAATCCGGCCCGAGCCTCGAAGGCGTACGTTCGTGACGGGCGCCCCAGCCCCGACGGCGCCCGGGACGGCGTCGCCTCCACCTCGCGGACCAGGCCGTGCTCGATGAGGTCGTCGCACACCGCGTGCGCGCTCACCCGGGACAGGCCGGTGGCGGTCATGATCTCCGAGGCCGTGAGCGACGGAGCGGCGCGCAGGGCGTCGAGGACGGCGGCGCCGTTCAGCCGACGGATCAACGGGACGCCGGCGGGATGCGTTGCTCGCTCGACCGTCACGTCACCTCCTGCCGGGACACATCCTTACCGGCATTAATCTAGTCCGGCCCCGGCGGTTCGGCAGGCCACCACGCGTGCGCCCGGCAGGCACACGACACGCAGAGGCGCCTGGGCCGAGTCGGTGCTCGGCCCAGGCGCCCCCGGTCATGGGTCGGCGCTCAGCTGTGCCGGCCGCCGCCTCGGACCTCGAACACCGCCGTCGTGCGTGCCGGGACGGTGAAGGTGCCGGTGCCTCGCTCGAACCGCGACTCCTTCACCACCGGGTCCGCGCCGCCGCGCTGGACGGGGCTCAGCTGCACGTTCGCGCGCCGGAGCTCCTCAGCCGTGAAGCTCTGCGCCTCGTCGCCGGCGTTGAAGACCACGACGACGCCGTCCAGGCGCCGGTCGAGGTTGCGCCCGACCGTGTCGTCGAGGTGCATGACGATCAGGCCCGGCGTCTGGTCGGGGCCGGTGTTGAGGAACCGGACCTTCTGCTGGACCTGCTCCGCCGTCGTGAGGTTGAACAGCGGGCTGGAGTCGGCGATCCGGAGCAGGTCGCGGAACCGGGCCGCCGACGCCTCGATGTCGCCCTGGCTCGGGCGGAGCAGCGGATCGGCGAGCAGCGGCTGCATGAACGGCCACTTCGCCTCGTTGTCCCACGCCGGCGGTAGGCCGACACCGAAGTTGTTCGTCCCGTAGGTCCAGTCGAGCGCGTTGAAGTGGTCTCCCGAGTCGTAGCTGTTCCGGTCGAGCGACTTCGAGCGCAGGATGTCGGACCCGGCATGGAAGAACGCCATGCCCTGGCCGAGGGCGACGGTGGACAGCGCCAGCTGCTGCATCCGCACCCGGTCCGCCGTCGAGGTGCCCTGCGGCAGCTTGAAGGCGTTGGAGTCGTACAGGGTCTCGTTGTCGTGCTTCGAGACGTACAGGACGTTCTCCTGCGGGTCGGCGGTGTAGCCGGCGGGCTGGCCGTTGTAGGGCACCTGGGCACCGGTCACCGTGGCGCCCGTGCGGTCCACGAAGGTGTACCCGGCGAGGTTCCCGGCCAGGCCGACCCGGATCTGGTCCATGGCCAGCAGCAGTCGCTCCCGCTGGGCGGCCTCGTCCCCGTTCACGGCCGCACCGTTCGGGTCGGTGTACAGGCCGGAGCCGAAGCCCTGGACCCGCGGGTCCTCGTCGAACGGCCCCCCGCCACGGACGGCGTCGCGCGGCCGGTCGTTGAAGGTGCCGATTCCGGTCCCCGCCAGGTTGCGCTGGGTGGCCTGGACGAAGCGGGCGTCGTCGGCGACCTCGCCGAAGTTCCAGCCCTCGCCGTACAGGTAGATCTTCGAGCCGTCGACGCCGTCGCGCCGCAGGGTCAGCTCGTCGAGCGCCTCGCGGACGGCGAGCATGTTGTCCCGGGAGTGGTGACCCATGAGGTCGAAGCGGAAGCCGTCGATCTTGTACTGGGTCGCCCAGGTCACGACCGAGTCGACCATCAGCTTCTCCATCATCACGTGCTCGGTCGCCGTGTTCTCGCAGCAGGTCGAGGTCGCGATCCGGCCGTCGTCGAGCAGGCGGTGGTAGTAGCCCGGCACGATGCGGTCCAGCACCGACTTCTCACCCTGGCCCGACTGCGCGGTGTGGTTGTAGACCACGTCGTTCACGACGCCGAGGCCCATCCGGTTCAGGCTCTGGACCATCGAGCGGTACTCGAGGATCCGTCGCGTGCCCTCGGGGTCGGTGGCGTAGCTGCCCTCCGGCGTCGTGTAGTGCCACGGGTCGTAGCCCCAGTTGAAGCCGTCCTCCGCGCGGGTCTCGGCGACCGCCGCCTGCTGCTCGGGCGAGTCCGGCGCCGCGTCCGGGATCTGCGGCTCCGCGTGCTCGGAGCGGACCTCCCCGATCGACGCGATGTCGAACGAGGGCAGCAGGTGCACCGTCGTCAGGCCGGCCCGCTTCAGCTGCTGCAGGTGGCGCATCCCGTCGCTGCCGCGCTCGGTGAACGCCATGTACGTGCCCCGGTGCTCCTCGGAGACCGTCTCGTCCGCGATGGAGAAGTCCCGGATGTGCAGCTCGTAGACCTCGATCGACTCCGGCACGGGCGTCACCTGCGGGGTGCGGTCCCAGCCCCGAGGCTTGAGGGCGTCGTCGTCGAGGTTCACGAGCTGGCTCTTCACGGAGTCGGTGGCCAGGCTCACCGAGTACGGGTCCGTCACCACGTTGTGCTCGACCTGACCGGTCGAGGGCACGTAGACCTCGACGTCAAAGAGGTAGTAGCGGCCGTTCCAGCCGCGCCGCCCGGGCGCCGACCAGACGCCGGAGGCCGGGTCCAGCGTCATCGCGACGGTCTGGGCCGGGTTGTCCGCGGCCGCCTCCGGGTCGTCGAACAGCCGGAGGGAGACCGACCGCGCCGTCGGGGCCCAGAGCCGGACCACCGGCGTGCGACCCTCCCAGACCGGGCCGAGCTCGACGTCGGCCGCGGCACCGGCGTAGAGGTCGTCGAGGACGCCGGGGATCTGCAGGCCGGTCGCGTCGATCGCGTCGCCGGCCTGGCTCGACACCGCGACCTGGCCCTTGAGCGCCTGGGCGACGTCCACGCCGTCGGGGACCCGGAGCACCGCGTACTGCGCCAGGTGCGGCCACGCCTGCGCGAGGTCCGCGGGCAGCGCGTCGCTCACCCACTCGAGGGTGACGGCCTCGCCGCCCTCCACGCCGCCGTCACCGAGGCTCAGGCCGCCCTCGGGCGCGAGGTGCAGGCGGTAGACGGCGCTCGCGTCGT
>JBDIAU010000289.1:0-3636 GCA_039812565.1 Beutenbergiaceae bacterium | reverse complement strand
ACGACGCGAGCGCCGTCTACCGCCTGCACCTCGCGCCCGAGGGCGGCCTGAGCCTCGGTGACGGCGGCGTGGAGGGCGGCGAGGCCGTCACCCTCGAGTGGGTGAGCGACGCGCTGCCCGCCGACCTCGCGCAGACGTGGCCGCACCTGGCCCAGTACGCGGCGCTGCGCGTCCCCGCCGGCGTGGACGTCGCGCAGGCGCTCAAGGGCCAGGTGGCGGTGTCGAGCCAGGCCGGCGACGCGATCGACGCGACCGGCCTGCAGATCCCCGGCGTCCTCGACGACCTCTACGCCGGTGCCGCGGCTGACGTCGAGCTCGGCCCGGTCTGGGACGGTCGCACGCCGGTGGTCCGGCTCTGGGCCCCGACGGCGCGGTCGGTCTCCCTGCGGCTGTTCGACGACCCGGAGGCGGCCGCGGACAACCCGGCCCAGACCGTCGCGATGGCACTGGACCCGGCCTCCGGCGTGTGGTCGGCGCCCGGGCGGCGCGGCTGGAACGGCCGCTACTACCTCTTCGACGTCGAGGTCTACGTGCCCTCGACCGGTCAGGTCGAGCACAACGTGGTGACCGACCCCTACTCGGTGAGCCTGGCGACCGACTCCGCGAAGAGCCAGCTCGTCAACCTCGACGACGACGCCCTCAAGCCCCGGGGCTGGGACCGCACCCCCCAGGTGACGCCGGTGCCGGAGTCGATCGAGGTCTACGAGCTGCACATCCGGGACTTCTCCATCTCGGACGAGACGGTGTCCGAAGAGAACCGGGGCACGTACATGGCGTTCACCGAGCGCGGGAGCGACGGGATGCGTCACCTGCAGCAGCTGAAGCGGGCGGGCCTGACCACGGTGCACCTGCTGCCCTCGTTCGACATCGCGTCGATCGGGGAGGTCCGCTCCGAGCACGCGGAGCCGCAGATCCCGGACACGGCGCCGGACTCGCCGGAGCAGCAGGCGGCGGTCGCCGAGACCCGCGCGGAGGACGGCTTCAACTGGGGCTACGACCCGTGGCACTACACGACCCCGGAGGGCAGCTACGCCACCGACCCCGAGGGCACGCGGCGGATCATCGAGTACCGCACGATGGTCCAGACCCTGAACCGGATGGGCCTCGGCGTCGTGAACGACGTGGTCTACAACCACACCGCGCAGTCCGGCCAGGGTGAGAAGTCGGTGCTGGACCGCATCGTGCCGGGCTACTACCACCGCCTGCTCGACGACGGGCGGATCGCGAACTCGACCTGCTGCGAGAACACGGCGACCGAGCACGCGATGATGGAGAAGCTGATGGTCGACTCGGTCGTGACCTGGGCGACCCAGTACAAGATCGACGGCTTCCGCTTCGACCTCATGGGTCACCACTCCCGGGACAACATGCTCGCCGTCCGCGAGGCGCTCGACGAGCTGACCCTGCGGCGCGACGGCGTCGACGGCTCGAAGATCTACCTGTACGGCGAGGGCTGGAACTTCGGCGAGGTCGCCGACGACGCCCGCTTCGTCCAGGCCACCCAGCGCAACCTGGCGGGGACCGGAATCGGCACCTTCAACGACCGGCCGCGCGACGCCGTCCGTGGCGGGGGGCCGTTCGACGAGGACCCGCGGGTCCAGGGCTTCGGCTCCGGCCTGTACACCGACCCGAACGGTGCGGCCGTGAACGGGGACGAGGCCGCCCAGCGGGAGCGACTGCTGCTGGCCATGGACCAGATCCGGGTCGGCCTGGCCGGGAACCTCGCCGGGTACACCTTCGTGGACCGCACGGGCGCCACGGTGACCGGTGCCCAGGTGCCCTACAACGGCCAGCCCGCCGGCTACACCGCCGACCCGCAGGAGAACGTCCTGTACGTCTCGAAGCACGACAACGAGACCCTGTACGACTCCAACGCCTTCAAGCTGCCGCAGGGCACCTCGACGGCGGACCGGGTGCGGATGCAGCAGCTGGCGCTGTCGACCGTCGCCCTGGGTCAGGGCGTGGCGTTCTTCCACGCCGGTTCGGACATCCTGCGCTCGAAGTCGCTCGACCGGAACAGCTACGACTCGGGAGACCACTTCAACGCGCTCGACTGGACCTACGGGACGAACAACTTCGGCGTCGGCCTGCCGCCGGCCTGGGACAACGAGCCGAAGTGGCCGTTCATGCAGCCGCTGCTCGCCGACCCGCTGCTCCGCCCGAGCCAGGGCGACATCGAGGCGTCGGCGGCCCGGTTCCGCGACCTGCTCCGGATCGCGGACTCCAGCCCGCTGTTCAACCTCACGACGGCGGAGCAGGTGCAGCAGAAGGTCCGGTTCCTCAACACCGGCCCCGACCAGACGCCGGGCCTGATCGTCATGCATCTCGACGACACGGTCGGGCGCAACCTCGATCGGCGCCTGGACGGCGTGGTCGTGCTCTTCAACGCCGGCGACGAGGCGCAGAGCTTCACCGCTGAGGAGCTCCGGCGCTCGAACGTGCAGCTGAGCCCCGTCCAGCGCGGCGGCGCCGACCCGGTGGTGAAGGAGTCGCGGTTCGAGCGCGGCAGCGGCACCTTCACCGTCCCGGCACGCACGACGGCGGTGTTCGAGGTCCGAGGCGGCGGCCGGCACAGCTGAGCGCCGACCCACGACCGGGGGCGCCTGGGCCGAGCACCGACTCGGCCCAGGCGCCTCTGCGTGTCCTGCACCTGGCGGGCCCACTCCTCTGGTGGGGGCGGAACCGCCTGGGCCGGACTAGATTAACGCCGGTAAGGATGTGTCCCGGCAGGAGGCGACGTGACGGTCGAGCGAGCGACGAACCCCGCCGGCGTCCCGTTGATCCGTCGGCTGAACGGCGCCGCCGTCCTCGACGCCCTGCGGGCCGCTCCCTCGCTCACGGCCTCGGAGATCATGACCGTCACCGGCCTGTCCCGGGTGAGCGCGCACGCGGTGTGCGACGACCTCATCGAGCACGGCCTGGTCCGCGAGGTGGAGGCGACGCCGTCCCGGGCGCCGTCGGGGCTGGGGCGCCCGTCCCGGACGTACGCCTTCGAGGCTCGGGCGGGCTTCGTCGTCGGTGTGGACCTCGCGGCGACGGCCGTGACCGTGAAGGTGAGCGACCTCCGGGGCGAGACGGTCGGCACGGCGTCGCGGACGCTCCTGAGGAGCCAGCGGCCCGCGGCCGCGCTCGTCGCGGACGCGCGCGAGCTGATCGACCAGGCCCTCGCGGAGGGGGGCGTCTCGCCCGAGCGGGTGCTCGCCGTCGTCGTCGGCGTCGCCGCGCCGGTCGGGCGGGACGGGCGGGTGCTGTGGCCGAACGCCGACATCCCCGGTCTGGACGAGATCGACCTGCGGGCCGAGCTCGGTGCGGGGCGCGCGTGGTCGGTCCTCGTGGAGAACGACGCGAACCTCGGCATCCTCGGGGAGCGCTGGCGGGGGGCGGCGAGCGGCTCCGACAACGCCGTCATGGTCCTGTCGGGCAACGGCCTCGGGGCTGGCGTCGTCGAGGACGGCCGCCTCGTGCGCGGGTTCCGCGGCGCGGCCGGTGAGCTGCACGTGCTCTCGATGGTCGAAGGCGTCGGGGACGCCGGGGGGTCCACGTTCCTCGCGCGCATGATGGGCCTGCAGGCGGTGGCCTACTACCTGCTCCGCGAGGACCGGCCGGCCGACGCCCCGGGCGCGAGGATCGCGGAGC
>JBDIAU010000288.1:0-3646 GCA_039812565.1 Beutenbergiaceae bacterium | reverse complement strand
ACGATCGAGTACCGCAGCGAACCGACCGAGGTGGCGGGCGTCCTCACGACGACGCCGGGCGCCGTCGGCGTCCTCCCGCAGCCGTTCGTCACGGTGCTGCAGGCGCAGCACCCGGAGATCCGGACCGCGATCGACCTCAACGACGCCTGGAACGCGGTCTCGCCCGACTCCGAGATCGTCACCGGCGTCGCGATCGTGCGCAGCGCGTTCGCGCAGGAGCACCCCCAGGCTGTCGCCGACTTCCTCGCCGACTACGAGGCGTCGACCGCGTTCACGAACGAGCACCCGGACCAGGCCGCGCCCCTCGTCGTCGCGGCGGGCATCGTCCCGTCGGCGGCCGTCGCGGAGGCGGCGATCCCACGCAGCCACATCGTCTTCGTCGACGGCGAGGAGCTGCGCACCATCCTCGGCGGCTACCTCGACGTGCTCGCCGACGGCGACCCCGCGGCGGTCGGGGGGAGCGTCCCCGGTGACGACTTCTACTACGGCGCGGCGTAGCGCGGGCGCGCCCTCGACGCCCTCCGGGTCCCGGACCCGGCGGGCGGTCCGACTGGTCCTGGTCGTCGCATTCTGGCTCGCCGTGTGGCAGGTGGCCGCCGTCGCGGTCCACCACGACCTGCTGCTGGCCGCGCCCGGTGAGGTGCTCGTCAGGCTCGGCGAACTGCTCGTGACGCCCGACTTCTGGGCGACGGTCGCCCACACGCTCGTGCGGATCGTCGCCGGCTTCGTCGTCGGCTCGCTGCTCGGCGTGGGCGGCGCGGTGCTCGCCGCGTCGGCGCGGCCGGTGGAGGCGCTGCTCACGCCGCTGGCGACCGTCGTCCGGACGATGCCCGTGGTGAGCTTCATCATCCTGGTGCTGATCTGGGCGGACAGCTCCCGCCTCGCCGTGGTCATCAGCGCCCTCATGGTCGCGCCGATCCTCTACACGACGGCGCTGGAGGGCATCCGCTCGCGGGACCGGGCGCTGCTGGAGATGGCCGCCGTCTTCGGGGTGCCGCTTCGGCGCCGGCTGCGCGCCGTGGACGTCCCCGCGGTGGTGCCGTTCCTCCTCGCGGGCTCGCGGGTGGCGGTGGGGCTGGCCTGGAAGAGCGGCATCGCGGCCGAGGTGATCGGCCTGCCCCAGGGCAGCATCGGCGAGCGTCTCTACCAGGCGAAGATCTGGTTGAGCACGGCGGACCTGTTCGCGTGGACCGCCGTCGTGGTGGTCCTCAGCCTCCTGGTGGAGCGCGGGGTCGTCGCCCTCGTGGACCGTGCGGGGGGCCGGGTGTCGGTGACCGCGCGCCGCCCGGCCGGACCGTCCCCGACGGCAGACCCGACGCCCGGGACAGAGACGCCGACGCCGACGCCACCCCCCACGACGACGCCGAGCCCACCCCCCGCGACGGCGCGCCCCACCGCCCTGCCTGAGGCCGCCCGGACGGGAGGTGCGTCGTGATCAGCCTGCGCGGCGTCACCAAGCGATACGGCGACCAGGTGGTCCTCGACGGCCTCGACCTCGCCCTGCCCGACGGCGCCGCCACGGCCGTGATGGGCCCGAACGGCTGCGGGAAGACCACCCTCGGCCGGCTCCTGCTGGGGCTCGAGGCGCCCGACGCCGGTGAGGTCCAGGGCGTGGCGGGCCGCCGCCGCGCGGCGGTCTTCCAGGAGGACCGCCTCTGCGAGCACCTCGACGCCGTCGCGAACGTCCGCCTCGTCCGTCCGCGGGGCGCCGCGGCCGCCGCCGTGGAGGCCGAGCTGCGCGCGTTGGGGCTGGACGAGGCCTCGCTCCGCAAGCCCGTGAGCACGCTCTCGGGCGGCCAGCGGCGCCGCGTCGCGATCGCGCGCGCCCTTGCCGCCGACGCCGACCTCCTCGTCCTCGACGAGCCCTTCACCGGTCTCGACGCCGCCGCCCGCGCCGCGGTGGTCCCGGACGTCGTGCGCCGCTGCGCGGGCCGGACCGTCCTGCTCGTCACCCACGACCCGGCGGAGGCCGCCGCGTTCCGCGCCGCCGTCGTCACCCTGCCCCGGCGATCCACGCCCACGGCCTGACAGCGGTCCGCATCTCGCCGGGCTACCGTCGACGCGGCACGCCCGCAGGCCGGGCGACGCCCGGGACCCGAGGAGGCACGCGTGACCGCACCGCTCACAGCTCTGGCGTTCGGGCCGCCCGGCGCCCCCGGCGTCCTGCTGCTGCACCCGTGGTGGGGCGTGACGCCCGCCGTCGTCGGCTGGGCGCAGGCGCTCGCAGGTGCGGGGCGGCGGGTCCTCGTGCCCGACCTGTACGACGGCCGCGTGGTCGAGACCGTCACGGGGTCGATCCCGCAGGCCGAGGCCCTCGCGGACGCGCTCGAGCACGCAACCGTCCTCTCGCGCCTCGCCCCGCTCGCCGACGAGCTCGCCGCCACCGGTGCGCCGTGGGCGGCGGAGGGCTTCTCCCTCGGCGGGTTCCTGGCGAGCAGCCTGGGGGCGGGCGGCACGGCGGCGCCCGCCGAGCTCGTCCTCGTCTACGGCGGCCACCCGCCGGTCCCCGGCACGGCGGTCCCCCACCACGTCGAGGTGCACGCCGCCGACGCCGACCCCTGGTTCACCGACGACGAGCTCGCCGACGTCGCCGCCGGGTACCGCGCCGCGGGCGCGGACGTCGTCGTCCATCGCTACCCGGGCTGCGGGCACTGGTTCGCCGAGGACGGCTCGCCGGGGTACGACGCCGCCGGCGCCGCGCTCGCGCGGCAGCGCGTCCTCGCCCGCCTCACCGCCCCCTGACCTGCGGCAGCCCGAGGAGCTCCAGCACCCGCTCCCGCGCGCCGTCGCGGTCCCCGCCGACGCCCGCGGGCACCTCGGCGAGGACCCGCCCGGGCCGGTCGGAGAGCACGACGACGCGGTCGGCGAGCGTGACCGCCTCCTCGACGTCGTGCGTCACGAGGACGACGGCGCCCGGCCCCCGCGAGCCGGCACGGGCGAGGTCCAGCTCGCCCAGCCAGGCCCCCATCCGCCGCCGGGTGAGCGCGTCGAGGCCCGAGAACGGCTCGTCGAGCAGGAGGAGCCGCCGGTCCGCCAGCACGGTGCGCAGGAGCGCCAGGCGTTGCCGCATCCCGCCGGAGAGCTCGTGCGGCCAGGCCTGCTCGAAGCCGGCCAGCCCGAACCGTTCGAGCAGTGCGGCGGCCCGGTCCCGCGCCGCTTGCGGGTCGCGGCCCGCGAGCCGGGCCCCGAGCAGGGCGTTGCCCCAGGCCCGCCGCCACGGCAGCAGCCCGTCGCGCTGGCCGAGCCAGGCGACGTCGGGCCGGTCGCCGTCCCGGGCGACGTCGACGACGGCGCCGGGCCCGACGTCGCCTCCGGTCGGCAGGAGGCCGGCGAGCGCCCGCAGGAGGGTCGACTTGCCGCACCCCGACGGCCCCACCAGGGCGACGGTCTCGCCCGCGCGGACGTCCAGGTCGACGTCGTCGAGCACGGCGAGGCGACCCCCGCCCGGGTGTTCGAACGTGACGGTCAGCCGCGCGAGCCGGGCGAGGATCGCTCCCCCCGACCCCACCTCCTCAGGCGCCGGGCGTGCCATCGGTCCCGAGCACGTCGTCGGTCCAGAGCGCGTCGACGTCCACCCCCGGCTCGACGAGGCCGTTGTCCTCGAGGAACGCGACGAACGCCGCCCACGTCGCGGCGTCCTGCCGGC
>JBDIAU010000287.1:0-3652 GCA_039812565.1 Beutenbergiaceae bacterium | reverse complement strand
GCGCAGCTGCTCGCGCACCAGGTCGATGCCGGAGATCTCCTCGGTGACCGGGTGCTCGACCTGCAGGCGGGTGTTCACCTCGAGGAAGGACACGGTGCCGTTGCGGCCGACGAGGAACTCGCACGTGCCCGCCCCGACGTAGCCGGCCTCCTTGAGGATCGCGATGGACGCCTGGCGCATCGCGGCCTCCTGCTCGTCGGTGAGGAACGGCGCCGGGGCCTCCTCGACGAGCTTCTGGTGGCGGCGCTGCAGGGAGCAGTCACGCGTGGAGACGACGACGACCGTGCCGTGCTCGTCGGCCAGGCACTGCGTCTCCACGTGCCGGGGCCGGTCGAGGAACTGCTCGACGAAGCACTCGCCACGCCCGAAGGCGCCGACGGCCTCGCGCACCGCCGAGTCGTACAGCTCGGCGATCTCGTCCGCGTTGCGGACCACCTTCAGCCCGCGCCCGCCACCGCCGAAGGCGGCCTTGATGGCGATCGGCAGGCCGTGCACGGCGACGAAGGCCTCCACCTCCGCGGCGCTCGCCACCGGGTCCGGCGTGCCGGCCACGAGCGGGGCGCCGGCGCGCTGCGCGATGTGCCGCGCGCTCACCTTGTCCCCGAGCGCCTCGATCGCCGACGGCGGGGGGCCGATCCAGATCAGCCCGGCCTCGAGGACCGCGCGGGCGAAGTCGGGGTTCTCGGAGAGGAAGCCGTAGCCCGGGTGCACGGCGTCGGCGCCGGCGCGGCGGGCGACGTCGAGCAGCTTGCCGGAGTCGAGGTAGGTCTCGGCGGCGCGGGCGCCGTGGAGGGCGAACGCCTCGTCGGCGAGGCGGACGTGCTGGGCGTCGCGGTCCGGGTCGGCGTACACGGCGACCGACGCGATCCCGGCGTCCGCGCACGCGCGGATCACGCGCACGGCGATCTCGCCACGGTTCGCGACGAGCACCTTGGTGATCCGGCGGGGGGCGCTGCTCTGAGACATCCACGCTCCTGGAGATGGCTCCCCGGTCGGGGGTGGGCGGACGGCGGTGGTGGGGCTAGCGGCCCACGCTAGTGCCCGGGTGGGTCCGCGCCGGGCAGGTCCTCACCGGCGTCGCCAATTCTGTGGTTGGCGATGAGGGCGTCGCCCGAGCCTTGTGGGATGACGACAACGACGGCGCCGCTCCCGCGCTCGCGACGGTGCTGCGTTGGTGGGCGATGGACAAACCGGACCGGTGCGATCAGCGCCAGAGGTCCGTGATCGCGACGCCCACCGAACGGAGGAGCTCGCGCAGCAGCGGCAGGCTCAGGCCGACCACCGTGTGCGGGTCACCGTCGATGCCGTCGACGAACGGGCCGCCCAGCCCGTCGATCGTGAACGCGCCCGCGACGGCGAGCGGCTCGCCCGAGGCCACGTAGGCGTCGATCTCGGCGTCGGTGACGTCGGCGAAGTGGACGCGCGTGCTCGACGCCGCCCCCAGCGTCCCGCCGGAGCCGCCGTGCTCGGGGTCCCGCACGTCGACCAGCCAGTGACCGGTGTGCAGGATGCCCGTGCGTCCGCGCATCGCCCGCCAGCGGCGACGGGCCTCCGCCGCGTCCGCGGGCTTGCCGACCACGTCCCCGTCGAGCTCGAGCATCGAGTCGCAGCCCAGGACGAGCAGCTCGCCTGACGGGACCTCGCTCGGCGCCAGCTCCGGGTCCTGGGAGGCGAGGGCGTCGGCGACGGCGGACGCCTTGGCCTGGGCGAGGACGAGCACCTGGTCCGCGGGCTCGAGCGGCCCGAAGCGCTCGCGGGCGTCGGCGAGCACCGCGTCCTCGTCGACGCCCGAGACGCTGACCAGGGCGTCGATCCCCGCCGCCTGCAGCAGGGTCCGGCGGGCCGGGGAGGCGGAGGCGAGCAGCAGCGTCGGCACGGCTCCAGGGTAGGGGCGGGCGGGGCGGAGGCGCCCCGGCTCAGCGGGCGGGGTCTCGCGGCTCAGGCGCCGGGGTCAGCGCCTCGGCGAGGACGTCGAGCCCGACCGAGCCGAGGTCGAGCGCCCGCCGGTGGAAGTCCCGGAGGTCGAGCTCGCGGCCCGCGGCGCGGGCGGCGGCCTCGGCCCGGTCCCGGATCTGCCGCCACAGGCGCGCTCCCACGAGGTAGGACGGCGCCTGGCCCGGCCAGCCGAGGTAGCGGTCGAGCTCGAAGCGCAGGAACTGCTCGGCCATGTTGGCGTTGCCCGCGAGGAACGCCCACGCACGCTCGGCGTCCCACCTGCCGCCGCCCCACGCCGGCGGGCACGGCTTGCGCAGGTGCACGCCGATGTCGAGCACCACCCGGGCCGCCCGCAGCCGTAGGCCGTCGAGCATCCCCAGCCGGTCGCCCGGGTCGTCGAGGAAGCCGAGCTCCGCCATGAGCTGCTCCGCGTACAGGGCCCAGCCCTCGCCGTGGCCGCTCACCCAGCACGCGAGGCGGCGCCAGTCGTCGAGCACGTCTGCCCGGTAGATCGCCTGGGCGATCTGGAGGTGATGACCCGGGACGCCCTCGTGGTAGACCGTCGTGCGCTCGCGCCAGGTGCCGAACGTCGTGACGCCGTCGGGGACCGCCCACCACATCCGGCCCGGCCGGGAGAAGTCCGCCGACGGCTGGGTGTAGTAGATGCCGCCGGTGCGGGTCGGGGCGATGCGGCACTCGAGCCGGCGCACGGGGGCGGGGATGTCGACGTGCGTGCCGTCCAGGGCGTCGATCGCGGCGTCGGACGTCCGCTGCATCCAGTCCCGGAGGGCGTCCGTGCCGTGGAGCACCCGGGCGGGGTCGGCGTCGAGGGCCGCGACGGCCTCGGCGATCGTGGCGCCCGGCCCGGAGATCTCCTGCGCCACCCGCCGCTGCTCGGCGACGATCCCCGCGAGCTGCTCGAGGCCCCACGCGTACGTCTCGTCGAGGTCGACGGTCGCGCCGAGGAACGCCCGGGACCACAGCGCGTAGCGCTCGCGGCCGACGGCGTCCTCCGCAGGGGCGAGCGGCAGGAGGTCCTCCCGCAGCGCGGTGGCGAGCGCGCCGTAGGCCCGGCGGGCGCGCTCGCAGGCGACGTCGAGGCGGTCGGCCAGGGCGGCGTCGGCGGCCCCGAGGCGCTCGCCCGCGACCCGAGCGTCGTCGACCAGGGCCGTGAAGGACGACGTCGCCGGGTCGGCGAGGTCGAGCGACTGCCCGATGCCCGCCTCCACCTGGCGTCGAGCGGGCAGGCGCCCGTGCGCGGCGGACGTCCGCAGCGACGCGGCGTAGCCCGCGAGGGCGGCGGGGACGGCGTCGAGCCGGGCGGCGACCACGTCCCAGTCGTCGCGCGTCGCCGTCGGCATCAGGTCGAAGACGTCGCGCACCCCCTGCAGCGGGGACGCGATGACGTTGAGCTCCCGCTCGGGCTCGCCCGCCTCGGCGAGCTCGACCTCCAGCCCCAGGCGCTCGCGCATCGCGGCGAGCGTGACCACGTCGACGTCGTCCGTGGGCTCGAGCCCGGCCAGCTGCGTGAGCACGGCGCGGGCCGCGTCCGTGCGCGCGGCGTGCCCGGCCGGCGAGCAGTCGGGGAGCCGGTGGTCGTGGCCGGGGACCCCCATCGCCGTCGCGGCGACCGGGTCCAGCGACGCCAGCGTCGCCACGCAGGCGTTCGCGACCCGGTCGACGGCGGTCGGGACCCGCGTCGGCTCGGGCGTCACGT
>JBDIAU010000286.1:0-3657 GCA_039812565.1 Beutenbergiaceae bacterium | reverse complement strand
GCTCCGCCTCGACGGCGCGGTAGTGGTCGGCGATCTCCGCGGACGACATCGCGCTGAGGTCGCGCGCCGCCAGGACCCGGTCCAGGCGAGCGTAGAAGCGCCTCGTCCGGGTCGGCAGGCTGAGGAAGGCCACCGCGAGGCCGACAGCGGCCCTCACGACGCGCAGGAGGTCGAGCGCCTTCGCGCCGGCGTGGATCGGCTTCTGCAGGGCGACGAGCTCGTCGGGCAGCGCCTCGCGCACGCCCATCATCGTCTCCATGAAGCGGCGATTGACCTGGTAGCCGGGGACCAGGGCCAGGGCGCGGTACCAGTGGAGGAGGTTGTAGTAGATCCGGCCCCGGACCAGGCCGATCATGTTCGCGAGGACGTCGGCGTTGGCGTCGACGACGCGTGCGGAGACCCCGAAGATGTGCAGGAGTCGCCGGTAGACGCCCTCGTAGGCCGCGCGGGCGAAGGAGTACGTCAGCGGCGTGGTGACGCCGCCGTAGCTCTCGGCGATGTTGCTGTTGTCCCAGATCACCAGTGGACCGCGCGGCAGGGTGGTGATCGGGCGGGACTGCAGCAGCCACAGCCCGTCGACGTCGTAGGCCCACTCGATGTCCTGCGGGCTCCCGAGGTGCCGCGAGGTCGTTCGGACGAGCTCGGCGACGGCGGCGACCTGCGCGTCGGTGAGGACGGGGAGCTCCCCTGACCGGGACGTCAGAGTGATCCGGTCGCTGGCGTCGAGGCGCCACCCGTCGGCGGCCACCTCGCCCGCGACGAGCCGGTCGGCGAGCCCGGCGACCGCGTTGACGACGACCGTCGACCGGTCCCCGCTGACCGGGTCGGCGCCGAACGCGACGCCGGCCGACGTCGCGCGGACCATGCGTTGGACGATCACGGCCGGAGCGCTCGGTGGACCGGTCAGTCCGTGCTGCTCCCGGTACGCGCGGACCCGTGGGGTGAACGCGGACCGCCAGACGTCGGCCACGCGGCGGGGGACGTCGTCGGGGGCGACGTCGAGGTAGCTCTCCAGCTGCCCGGCGAAGGAGGCTCCTGCGGAGTCTTCACCGAGGGCGGACGAGCGCACCGCGACGAGCCCTCCCGGCGTCGCGATGGCGGCGACCGCGTCGATCAGCTCCGTGGCCAGATGTCGCGGGACCTCGAGCGCGACGTCGCGCCCGGCGCGGAGTGCGGCCACGGCGTCGTCGCCCACGGCCGCGGGGAGGGAGTCGGCGCTCAGGACGAACCAGGGCGGCACGGGCAGCCGCGCGCGGGTCAGCTCGGCCAGTGCGCCGGCCTTCCCGCCCAGCTCGCGGTTCGTGACGGCGGGCCCGATCTGAGCCCCGGGGTAGATCGTCATCCGGGCCGCCGTCCGATCAGCGGCCCGCACGCCAGGCTCAGGTAAGCCACGAGCAACCAGACCTCGGAGATCCTTCGAACCGCGTCGGCCGCGCGGGCTGCAGGGCGCCGTCGGAAGCGGATCAGTGCCCAGACCCCAGCGGTGACCACCACGGCGAGGACCGAGCCGACGATCACCAGGGACTCCAGCTCTCCCGCGGTGACGAGAGCGGCCGCGAAGGCGGCGACGAGCGTCCCGAGCCAGAGCAGACCGGCGCGTCGCGGGCCGTACAGTGTCGTGTACGTGGACACCCCGGCCTCCGCGTCGCCCGGCGCCCGGAGCTTGCGACCGACCTCCACGACGAGGCCCGAGCAGTAGCTCATCACGAGGAACCAGCCGAGACCTGGCCCCGGGGCGGAGCCGGCGACCACCCAGTCGCAGGCTGTAGCGCACAACGTCACGACAGCCAGGACCACCATGTGCGAGGTGAGGACGGCGAGCGGACGCGCGCGCAACCACGCCGGGACGAAGAACTCGACCGCCATGAGGGCCAGGAAGGCCCAGGCGGCAGCCAGCAGGGGCAGGAGCGCCGGGCTGAGTGCCACGGCCAGGACGGCCTGGGCCGCGACGACCGCGACAGCAGCGCGTCGCAGCTCAGGCAGCGTGACCAGACCGCGGGGGACCGGCAGGTTCGGCCTCAGCCGTGCATCGTCTCGGTGATCCGCGTGCTCGTCGGCCACGCGTACGAGAGCGAAGAACCCCGCCGAGAGCCCGAAGGCCACGACGTAGGCGCGCGGCGGTGGAAGCTCGCTCTGGTGGCGCAGGAGGCTCGAGCAGGTGACGCTCGCCATCGCCAGGGCCGCCGCGACCACACTCGTGCGCCCTAAGGGAAGGCGCTCCCGCTGGTATGCCCACCAGCGGTGGGCCGGACGCGTCCGGGGGGCCTCCGGAGCGCGATCCCGTCGTTCGCGTTGCCCTGCCGATCCACCCATTGACCGGAGTCCTTCCGGGGGAGCTCCGAGGATCTCCCGTGGGCCGATTCTAGAGTCCGGGGCCGTCTGACGTGCGTCTTTGGTACTCCGAGCGGGTTGGCGCGTGCCCGAACGGGGCGCTCGCTCAGCTGACGACCATCGGCGAACGCGCGGTAGGCGGATCCGTTCTCGTTCGCCGTCGCGGAACGCTGACACGCGAGGCGTGCGGTGTCCGGCGGCCGCCGTGCGGGGGGCGTGGGTGAGCAGGCCGCGAGGACCTTCGGCGCTCGCCGTGGGTGTGACGCCGGGTGCAGGGTCGTGGTGAGTGGCCGACGACGGTAGCGCGGGGAGCCGGGATGCGCATCGGACGAGTGATGCGGGGATCGACCTCTCGGTCGCGCGGGACGGCGCTGTGGGCCACGAAGAACGCGGTCTACGTCCTGGTGATCGCGGGGGTGCTGCTCGGGGTCTCGGGCTCGCCGGCCTGGGTCGCCGCCTGGGCCTACCTGGCGTTCCTGACGGTGTACCTGACGATGCTGGGCGTCCTGCTCCGTCGTCACAGCCCGGACCTGCTCGCCGAGAGGTCCGGGGTCCAGGAGGGCGCCGAGGCGTGGGACGTCCCGCTCGCGTCGCTGTCCGCGGTGTGGCTGCCGCTCGGGATCTACGTGGTGGCGGCCCTCGGTGAGCGCCTCGGGTGGTCTCCGCCCGTCGGCGCCGCGGCCGTCGTGGTGGGGGTGGCGCTCCTGCTCGTCGGCGCGGCGCTGTCGACGTGGGCCGTGGTGGTCAACGACTGGTTCTCCGCCGTCGTCCGGCTGCAGACGGATCGCGGTCAGGTGGTCGTGACCTCTGGGCCATACCGGATCGTGCGCCACCCTGGCTATCTGGGCTCGATCCTGATCTACACGGGCGTCGCGCTCGCGCTCGGCTCGGTATGGGCCCTGGGAGTCGTGGTCGCCCTCGTCGGGGTGCTCGTCGTGCGCACCGCACGAGAGGACCGTCTCCTGCGCGAGCACCTGTCCGGCTACCGCGAGTACGCCGCGCGCGTCCGGTCCCGGCTCGTCCCGGGCCTCTGGTGAGGCCGGGGTCTGCTGCCGCCTCGGCAGGTGAGCACCCGGCCGGCCTCGACGTTCCGGGCGGCGAGGTTGTCCATCGTCGAGCGGGGTGCCTCGGGCAGGACCCGCAACGGGCGTCAGGTGCCGTCGTCCGGTCCGGACAGCTCCCCGACGGGCACGGCGGCGCGGAGCATGTTCCCGGGACCGGGGAGCGGGCAGGACCAGGCGACGTCGTACGCGCAGGACGGCTGGTAGGCGAAGTTGAGGTCGACGACGAGGGCGTCGGCGTCGCCGCCGAGGTCGGCGCCCTTGA
>JBDIAU010000285.1:0-3674 GCA_039812565.1 Beutenbergiaceae bacterium | reverse complement strand
GAGCCTGCCGCGGCTCGTGACCAGCGCCACCTGGCCGCGTGCCGTCGCGGGCACGGCCGCGCGGATCGCGTCGTGCGCCGCTCGGCGGCCGGCGCGTCCGGGCGGGGTGGCGTCGCCGGTGCGGGCGAGCAGGCCGGTGGTCGAGAGGAGCACCCAGCACGGGGAGTCGCTCACCTCGAGCGGGCCGGAGGCGGCTGACTCGGACGCGGCCGGGAGGCCGGCCTCGAGCAGGACGGTGCGGCGGGGGGTGCCGTGCTCGGCCGCGACGGTCGCGAGCTCGTCGGAGACGAGGGCGCGCAGGGCGGCGTCGTCGGCGAGGATCGCCTCCAGCTCGGCGATCTCGCGGACCAGCTGGGCGCGCTCGGCCTCGAGCTCGATCCGGGAGAACTTCGTCAGCCGGCGCAGGCGCAGCTCGAGGATGTACTCGGCCTGCGCCTCGGACAGGTCGAAGACGGACATCAGCCGGGCGCGGGCGGCCTCGGCGTCGTCGCTGCCGCGGATCACCGCGATGACCTCGTCGATGTCGGCGATCGCCACCAGGAGGCCCTCGACCAGGTGCAGGCGGTCGCGGCGCCGGCTCAGGCGGTGGGTCGTGCGGCGGCGGACCACCTCGAGCCGGTGCCCGACGTAGACCTCGAGGAGCTCGCGCAGGCCCATCGTGCGGGGCTGGCCGTCGACGAGCGCGACGTTGTTGATGCCGAAGGACTCCTCCAGCGGGGTGTACCGGTACAGGGTCGTCAGGACGGCCTCGGGGTTGAAGCCGTTCTTGATCTCGATGACCAGGCGCAGGCCGTGCTCGCGGTCGGTGAGGTCGACGACGTCGGAGATGCCCTGCAGCTTCTTCGACTGCACGCCCTCCTTGATCTTCTCGATGACCCGCTCGGGGCCGACGAGGTAGGGCAGCTCGGTGACGATGATGCCCTTGCGCCGCGGGGTGACGTTCTCGATCCGCGTCGTCGCGCGGGTGCGGAACGTGCCCCGGCCGGCGCGGTAGGCGTCGCGGATCCCCTCGAGCCCGACGATCTTGCCGCCGGTCGGCAGGTCCGGGCCGGGCACGAACCGCATCAGGGTCTCGAGGTCGGCGTCCGGGTGGGCGATGAGGTGCCGGGCCGCGGCGACGACCTCGACGAGGTTGTGCGGCGCCATGTTCGTGGCCATCCCGACGGCGATCCCGCTCGCGCCGTTGACCAGGAGGTTCGGCAGCGCCGCCGGCAGAACCTCGGGCTGGGTGAGCTGGTTGTCGTAGTTCGGGACGAAGTCGACGACGTCCTCGTCGAGGTCCCGGGTCATGACCATCGCCGCGGCCGCGAGGCGGGCCTCGGTGTAGCGCGGCGCGGCGGGGCCGTCGTCGAGGGACCCGAAGTTGCCGTGCCCGTCCACCAGCGGCAGCCGCAGCGAGAAGGACTGCGCCATCCGGACCAGGGCGTCGTAGATCGCCGCGTCGCCGTGCGGGTGCAGCTTGCCCATCACCTCCCCGACCACCCGGGCCGACTTCACGTGCCCACGGTCCGGGCGCAGGCCCATGTCCGACATCTGGTACAGGATCCGGCGTTGCACCGGCTTGAGCCCGTCCCGCGCGTCCGGCAGCGCCCGGGCGTAGATGACGGAGTACGCGTACTCCAGGAACGAGGACTGCATCTCCTCCGCGACGTCGATGTCGACGACGCGGCCCTCGGGGCGGTGGTCGTCCGGCGGCGGCGTGCTGCGACGGGGCATGGCAGCGATTGTGTCCGGTCCGGGAGGCGCGGTCCCGCGCACACGCCCGGACCGTGGCTAGGGTGGCGACGTGGCCGACGACGGCGCCCCCTACCCGGCGCACTGGGAGGCCGACGTCGTGCTGCGGGACGGCGCCACGATGCGGATCCGCCCGATCCGGCCCGACGACGCCGCCGCCCTCCAGCGCTTCCACGTCCGGCAGTCGCCGGAGTCGACGTACTTCCGCTTCTTCGCCCCGCTCGCGCGCCTCAGCGACGCGGACCTCGACCGCCTCACGGTGGTCGACCACCGCGACCGGGTGGCGCTGGTGCTCGTCAGCGGCGGCGAGATCGTCGCCGTCGGACGGTACGACCGCGTCACGCCGGACGAGGCCGAGGTGGCCTTCAACGTCGCCGACGCGCTCCAGGGCCGCGGCCTCGGCTCGGTGCTGCTCGAGCACCTCGCCGCGGCGGCGCGCGAGCGCGGCGTGCGGCGCTTCGTCGCCGACGTCCTGCCGGGCAACGCCCGGATGATCCACGTCTTCCGGGACGCCGGGTACGACGTCCGGCAGGCCTACGAGGACGGTGTGCTCTCCGTCGCCTTCGAGATCGACCCGACCGAGCGCTCCCTGGCCGTGATGGCCGAGCGCGAGCGCCGCGCCGAGGCGCGCAGCATGGCGGGCCTCCTCGCAGCGGGCAGCGTCGCCGTAGTCGCCGAGGGCGAGGTCGAGGCCGCGGCCGCGGAGGCGACCGCCCGACGGCTGCTGGCCGGCGACTTCACCGGTCAGGTCCACCTGGTGGGCCCGGCGTTCGTCGGAGCCGTCCCGGTGGGCGACGCACCATCCGGGTCCGGGCCCGGGTCCGGGTCCGGGCCGCGGCCGCCCACCTCGGTCCGCATCCGCCTCGAGGACCTCGACGCCGCCGTCGACCTCCTCGTCGCCGGGGCGCCCGCCGAACGACTTCCCGCGCTCGTCACCCGGGCGGCCGCCCTCGGCACCCACGGCGTCGTGGTCCTGCCCGGCGCCCGGACCGACGCGGACGCCGCCGCGCACCACCAGGAGGCGGTGCTGCGGGCGGCTCGCGACGCCGGCGTCCGCCTGGTCGGGCCCGAGTCGTACGGCCTGGTCGCGTCGGGACCGCACGGGCGCCTGACGGCGACGCCCGCGACGGCGCTGCCCCCGGCGGGTGCCGTCGGGGTGTTCTGCCAGTCCGCGGCCGCCGGCGTGTCGCTGCTGCAGGCGCTGCGACGGCGCGGACTCGGCATCGGCACCTTCCTCTCGGCGGGGCACCGGGCGGACCTCTCGGGCAACGACGCGCTGCAGTACTGGACCCAGGACCCGGGCACGCGGGTGGCGTGCGTGTACCTGGAGTCGATCGGCAACCCGCGCAAGTTCACCCACGTCGCGCGGACGCTCGCCGCTCGGGTGCCGGTGGTCGCCGTCGTCTCGGGCGCCACCGGGCAGGCCGTCCCGCCCGGCCACCGGGTCCGCACCTCGCGCGAGCCGCGGCGCGTCCTCGAGGAGCTGCTCCGCCAGGCCTTCGTCATCCGCGCGGAGTCCACGCACGAGATGCTCGACGTCGCCCAGCTCGTCGCGGCGCAGCCGACCCCGCGCGGGCGTCGCGTCGCGGTGCTGACGAACTCCGGCTCGCTCGGCTCCCTCGTCGCGGAGATCGCGCGCGCCCGCGGTCTCGCGGCTGCCGGCGAGCCGGTGCACCTCGCCGCCGGTGCCGGCGCCCCCGAGTACGGCGAGGCCCTCGAGGCCCTGGTGGCCCGTGGCGACTGGGACGCCCTCGTCGTCGCGTACGTGCCACTCCTCGGCGAGCGCGACCCCGCCGTCGGCCGTGCGGTCGCGGCGGCGGCCGCGGCGAGCGGCCGCACCACCCTCGCCTGCGTGCTGGGCCTGCACGGCCTGCCCGAGGAGCTCGGCGGCGCCGACGGCGGGCGGGTGCCGGCCTACGCGACCGTGGAGGACGCCGTC
Source organism: Beutenbergiaceae bacterium (assembly GCA_039812565.1). Taxonomy (GTDB): domain Bacteria; phylum Actinomycetota; class Actinomycetes; order Actinomycetales; family JAHECE01; genus JAHECE01. The sequence goes on along the minus strand of JBDIAU010000285.1, from coordinate 1 downwards.
G
>JBDIAU010000284.1:0-3680 GCA_039812565.1 Beutenbergiaceae bacterium | reverse complement strand
GGGCGGTCGGGGCGGCGACGTCCCGGGTGCGGCGCGACTCGCCGTTGCCGGCGGCGTCCGCCGGGGCGGGCGGGAACGGTGCGGCGGACGGCACCGGCGCCGCCTTGCGGCGCTTGCCGGGGCCTCCGTCCTTGGCGTGGTAGCCGTAGCCGTAGTAGTCGCTGACGTCGCGCTTCGCGGCGCGGGCGAGGACGATCCCGAGCACGTTGGCGCCGACGGCGTCCAGCGATGTGAGCGTCTTGCGCAGGAGCTGGCGCGTGGCCCGGCCGGCGCCGGCGACGACGAGCACGCCGGAGCACAGCCGGCTCAGGACGGCCGCGTCCGCGACGGGCATCACGGGCGGGGCGTCGACGATCACGACGTCGAACCGCTCGGCGAGCGAGCGCAGGAGGTCGGCCATCTGCTGCGAGTCGAGCAGCTGGAGCGGGTTCGGCGGGACGGCGCCCGAGGTCAGGACCGTGACGCCGGTCTCGCCCCACTCCTGGAGGACCTCGTCGGCGGTGGCGCTGCCGATGAGCACGGTGGTGAGCCCGACCGACCCCTCGAGACCGCAGACCGTGTCGACCATCGGCCGGCGGAGGTCGGCGTCGATGAGCAGGACGCGCAACGAGCCCTCGGCCATCGCCAGGGCGAGGTTGGTGGCCGTCGTCGTCTTGCCCTCGCCGGCCCGGGCGGAGGTGATGACGAGGCTCTTGAGCTCGTGGGCGGCGCCGACGAAGCGGAGGTTGGCCCTGATCTTGCGGTACGCCTCGGCCTGCGGGCTGCGCGGCCGCTCGATCATCACCGCGCGCCGGCGGTCGCCCTGCCCGCGGACCTGGGCGACCGTGCCGAGGACCGCCGCGTCCGTCACCCGCTCGATGTCCTTCTCGGTGCGGACGCGCGTGTCGAGCAGCTGCATGACGATCGCCGCGATCGCCGCGATGACCAGGCCGACCAGGACCCCCGTGGCCGTCATGAACTTCGTGTTCGGCGCGATCGGGTAGACCGGGGTCTCGGCGGGAGAGACCACGCGTACCTCGACGGAGCTGCTGCCGTCCGCCCGCGCGGGGGAGACCTCGTGGACCGTCGCGGCGAGGCTGCGCGCCGTCGTGTTCGCGATGGCAGCGGCCTGCTCCGGGTCCCCGTCCTGCGCGCTGATCTCGACGATCACCGTGTTGAGCGGCGTGTCGGCCGAGATCGCCTTCGCGAGGTCGCGGGGGGTCGCGTCGAGCCCGAGCTGTTGGATGACGGGTTGGAGCACCACGGGCATGGTGGCGAGCTGGGCGTACGACTGGACGATGTTCTGGGCGAACGTGGAGCCCTGCACGAGCTCGGTCACGGTCTCGCCCTGCTCGACGCTGACGAACACCTTCGCGGTGGCGCGGTAGGTCGGCGGCGTGGACTGGGCGACGGCGAAGGCGGCACCGCCGCCGACGATGGCGAGGACGACGAGGAGCAGCCAGTACTTGCGCAGCGCCTCGGCGTAGTCCCGCAGCTCCATCGTGTGGCCCTCCCGCCCCGGCACGGCCGCCGTAGCCCGGCGCCCGATCGATTATCACGCACCCGCGGGGCAGACCGGAACCGCGCGGCTGTGATGCGCACGACTTCTTCGCATCTGCAGGTAATTGTGCCGTCGTTGTTCCGTGCAGCTCAGCTCAAACGCGTCAATCGTCCGCACGACGACCGTTGTGAGCGCTTGCGGGGGTGAAGATCGGAATTCCCGCTACCCGGCCGGCCGGGCGTACTCGGAGTAGATCCGCCCCCACGCCCCGGCGATCATGCCCCGGCCGCGGGAGATCGTCCGCAGGCCGCGGGCCCGGTCCCCGAGCGAGCGCTTGAGCACGCCGACGGTCCATCGGGCGCCGCCGCCCGCGAGCCTGACGATCCCTCGGGCGGTCTCCCGGAGCCGTGCGATCGTTCGCCGGGCTCCGCCGCCGGCGAGGTCGACCGAGACCCTGGCCTCGGTGTTTCCCGTCCGGTAGGCCCGGCGCAGCACCCAGGTCCGCGTCAGCCGGGACGCGGGCACGACGTCGACGACGAAGGCCTCGTCGCACCACAGGATCCGGCCGCCGCGCGCCACGAGCTCCCGGGTGAAGAGGTTGTCGGAGCCGCCGGACAGGCCGAGCCGCTCGTCGAACGTCAGGGCGTGGGCGCGGACCTGGGCGAGGTCGAGGAGCAGGTTGTTCGTCGCCGCGGCGGGCACGGACGACCCCGTGGGGTGCCGGAGGCGCTCGAAGAACCGGCCCGCCACGATGAAGTCGTCGGGCTCGACGCTGTACTCGGAGATCACCCGGCCGGCGACCGCCGCCGGCCGGGACGAGCGGTAGACGTCGAGGAGCTGGACGAGCCAGTCCGGCGACGGTCGCTCGTCGTCGTCGATGAAGACCAGGAGGTCGTGGTCGGTCTCGGCGAGGGCGCGGTTGCGAGCGGCCGCGATGCCCGGGGTGGGCTCGTGGACGTAGCGCAGGAGCGGTGAGCCGAAACCTGTGACGGTCTGCTCGGCGCTCCCGGCCGGGTCGTTGTCGATGACGAGGACGTCGGCAGGCGGGTCGATGGTCTCGGCCTGCTGCACCAGGGCCGGGAGAGCCTCTGCGAGGTCTCCCGGCCGCTGGTACGTCAGGACCGCGATCACGACTCGCGAGGAGTCGTGAGCGGCCATCAGCCGATGGGGTCGACGCTCAGGTCGTCGAACGACGCGGTGACCGGGGCGTTGGTGGTGGAGCCGGACAGGTAGGCCAGGACCCCGACGCCGCCGGCGGCCTGCAGGGCCGCGGTGGTGTCCGTGGTCTGGAGCTGCCAGGTGGCCGGCTCGCTCTGGCCGACGAGCCAGACGCGGGTGCGCAGGGTCGTGGTGCCGGTGCCGTCCACCTGGAACCGGATCCGCAGCTGGTCCCCGGCGGTGTAGGTCAGGCCGGGAACCGTGACCGTGGCCAGCGCGGTGTTCGTCCCGGACACGACGCGCCGGATCGACAGCGAGACCGCGCCGGTCGCGGCGACCTTGGCCTGGACCCGGTAGTCGTTCGTGGCGTTGATCCGCCGCCCGATGAGCACCAGGTCGGTGCCGGCCCCCGTGGGCGCCTTGTCGAGGGAGGCGCTGACCTGCGCGTCGACCGAGCTCTGCGACAGCCCGCCCAGGACGGCGGAGCGGGTGTTCCCCGCCGCCGGGACGATCATCCGCCCGACGCCGCCGCTGACCGAGAAGTTGGCCGCGGTGCCCGAGAGGGTCCACGCCCCTCCGAGGTCCGCGCTGCCCCAGCCGTTGGCCACGGTCCGGCCGAACGCGTCCTGGGCGAACGCGTTGCTCGGCTCGGCCACGGTGACCTGCGCGGTCTCCGTGTCCTGAGCGCCGTCGTCGTCCGTCACCGTGAGGGTCACGGTGTACGTTCCGGCCGCGGCGTAGGAGTGCGACGCCGTCGCCCCCGTGCCGGTGCCGCCGTCACCGAACTCCCACGCGTAGGACGCGATGGTGCCGTCCGAGTCGGACGAGGTCGAGCCGTTGACGCTCACGTCGAGCCCGGTCGCGCTCGAGGTGAACGCGGCCGTCGGCGCCACGTTCGGCACCACCGGCGGGGGGCCGGCGCGGAAGTCGTCGAACGTGGCCACCACGGGGGCGTTGTTCGCCGACGCCGAGAGGTACGCGACCACCCCGACGCCACCGGCGGCCTGCAGCGCGGCCGTCGAGTCGGTCGTCTGGAGCTGCC
>JBDIAU010000283.1:0-3696 GCA_039812565.1 Beutenbergiaceae bacterium | reverse complement strand
CCGACCTCGGCCGCACCGTCGAGGTCCGCTTCGACGAGGCGACGACGCCCGGCACCGTCGACGGCGACGACGTCCTGCTCACCCCGGGCGAGCTCGCCACCTGGCTGGGCTCCGAGCTGGGCGGCGCCTTCCGCGTCACCGGCGCGCAGGCGCCCGCGTCGATCCGCACGCAGCCCGGGCCGTGGGACACCTCCGGCGGCGGCGGCGACCGCTCCACCCTCACCCTCGACGGCGCCCCGCGCGACATCGTCTACGTGGCGCGCACGGCCGCCGCGCTCGACCTCGGCGCCGGCCCGTTCGGCGTGGCCCAGGGCGACCTGATCGAGCTCACCGTCAACGGCGTCACGCAGCAGCACACCCTGGCCGCGGGCGAGGTGACCGACGGCGCTGCCACCGCCGACGAGCTGGCGGCCGTCCTCAACACGTCCTTCACCGCGGTCCAGGCGTTCACCGACCCGAACCTGCGGGTCCGGACCGACGAGCGCGGCCCCGCCGCGAGCCTGGCGCTCGTCGGCGCCGGCGCCGCCGCGTTCGGCTCGCCCGCCCCGGCCACCGGCGCGGGCAACGTCACCGACCCGGCGGCCGTCACGCCCGCCGAGCTCGCCGCGGCGATCGACGCCCTCGGCCTGCCGCTGCGCGCGAGCGTCGACGGCGCCGTCGTCGAGGTCGCGCTCACCGACACCGCCGCGCACACCCTCGCGTGGACCGCCGACCCGCCCGGCACGACGATCGTCACGGCCGGCACCACCGTCGCCAGCCCGGTCCCGACCGGCGCCGTGACCGTGGAGCCCGACGTCGCCTCCCGCGCGTACGCCGTCGCCACGTTCCCCGGCACCACCCTCGACCTGTCCGCCGCCGGCACGATCCGCGTGACGGCCACCTCCGACGGCGTCGGCCCCCGCCAGGTGGAGATCGACACCGCGGCCCTCCCGAACCCCGCCGCCGTGCCGCTCGACGACCTCGCCGAGCGCGTCACCACGGCGTTCGCCGCCCTCGAGGCGGGCGAGGCCGACCGGTTCCTCGTCACCGCCGACGCCGCGGGCACCCGGCTCGTCCTCACCGCCCCCGCGCGTCCGGGCGGCCTCGGCCTCGCCGTGACGGCGACCGGCGCGGCGCCGGCGCGCGCCGTCGCCGTCCGCGCCGGCGCCGCGGGCACCGTGGTCGACGACCAGCGCGCCGTCGAGCTCACCGTCTCCGAGACCCTCCAGGCCGGCGTCGCCCGCGCCCTGCCCCGGCTGTTCCGGCAGGCCCGCGGGCAGGGCCGGGCCGAGAACGACGCGGCAGGGCCCGCCGTCCTGCCGGCCCCGACCGGGACGACGCCGCTGCGCCTCCTCGGCGGCACGGACGGCACCGGCAACCCCGGCCCGGTCGAGTTCCGCGCCGCGCTCGCGGCGTTCGACCCCGTGGACCTCGGCCTGCTCGCGGCGCCCGGGCGCACCGACGCGGGCTACGTGTCCGCCCTGTCGACGTACGCGGACGCGCACGACGTCTTCTACGTGGTCGACGGCCCCGGCAGCGACGGCCGCGGCGTCGAGCTCACCGCCGACGACGTCCGCCGCCACGTCGAGGGCCTGCCCGCCCGCTCCCGCAACGCCGGGATCTTCTACCCGTGGGTCGAGGTCCCGGACCCGGTGGGCATCGGGCGCGACCCCCGCCGCTTCGTCCCGCCGTCGGGGCACGTCGCCGGGATCATCGCCCGCACCGACGCCACGCGCGGGGTGTGGAAGGCGCCGGCGGGCGTCGAGGCCGTGGTGAGCGGCGCCGTCGGCCTCCAGCAGCAGCTCGTCGACGCCGACCAGGACCTGCTCAACCCCATCGGCCTCAACTGCCTGCGGCAGTTCCCGGCCGCCGGCATCGTCACGTGGGGCTCCCGGACCCTGGCCACGGAGTCCGACCCGGCGTGGCGCTACCTGCCGGTGCGACGCACCGCGCTCTTCCTCAAGAAGTCGCTGCGCCGGGGCCTGCAGTGGGCGGTCTTCGAGCCGAACGACGAGGACCTGTGGACGCAGATCACCCTGAACGTCTCCGCGTTCATGCTCGGGCTGTTCCGCCAGGGCGCGTTCCAGGGCACCACGCCCGCCGAGGCGTTCCTCGTCCAGTGCGACCGGGACACCAACCCGCAGGAGCTCGTCGACCAGGGCATCGTCACGACCCGGGTGGCGTTCGCGCCGCTCAAGCCGGCCGAGTTCGTCGTCGTCGAGCTCACGCAGAAGAGCCTCGTGGTCCTGTGAGGCGCAGGTGACCGAGCTCGCGGCGCAGCGGCACGACCCGCTGCGGGTCTTCCGGTTCCGGGTGAGCCTCGGCGGCGAGGCCGTGGCCGGGGTCCAGAAGGTCTCCGGCCTGCGCCTGACCGTCGGGGCGAAGGAGACCTGGGAGGGCGGCAACGCGCTGCACCGGTACGCCAACCCGGACCGGGCCACGTGGGACCCGATCACCCTCCACCAGGGCCTGGCGCTCAACGACCGGCTCGAACGGTGGGCGAACGCCGTCGTGGAGTACCTGCGCACCGGCCGGGCGCCGAGCGGCTCCGAGCCGGTCAAGCGGGACGTGCGGATCGACGTCCTGGCGCACCACTGGCCCCCGGACCCCGAGGCGCCGCGCAGCTTCCTCGTCCTCAACGCCTGGATCAGCAAGTACGAGGCCGTGCCCGCGCTCGACGCCACCGGCCAGGAGGTCGCGCTCCTGTCCGTCGAGCTCACCCACGAGGGCTGGCGGCCCCTGCACCCCCCCGCCACGCCCGGCGGGGGCGCGACCGTCCCGCCGGACCTCCTCTCCGAGCCCGGCGCCACCGACCTGGTGCTCAGCCCGCCGGGCACCGCCATCGCCTAGGCCGGCACCCACCCGAACCCCGAGCAGAGACGCGAGGACAGCACATGGACCGGTTCAACGACGCGACCAAGCGGGACCCGTACCGCAACTTCGTGTTCCGGGTGAAGTTCGAGGAGACCGTCGTGGCGGCGTGCCGCAAGGTCTCGGCCCTCAACGCGAGCGTCAACGTCACGAAGTTCCGCGAGGGCAACAGCGCCACCACCGTCGACGAGATGCTGCCGGGCCGCACCACGTACGACCCCGTGACCATCGAGGCGGGCGTGACGGACAACCGCGAGTTCGAGCTGTGGGCCCGCCGGCTCATGGACCAGGAGTCCGCCCCGGAGCGGGTGGGGGACCCGGGGTTCCGCCGCGAGGTGACCATCGAGGTGCTCGACATCGACCGGCAGACCGTGGTGCGCCAGTACGTCCTGCACCGGGCGTGGGTGTCGAAGTACACGGCGATGTCCGACCTCGCGGGCGACGGCAACGACGTGATCATCGAGACCGCCGAGATCACGCACGAGGGCTTCGAGCGGATCGAGGCCTGAGAGCACCGTGCTCGGGGACCGTGGGCTCGAGCTCGCGCTCGCGAGCGGCGTCGTCGACGCCGCCGGGGCGCGGCACCGGCGCGCCCGCGTGCGCGTGCCGACCGGTCGGGAGGAGGCCTGGCTCGACGACGCCGCACCCGCGCCGGGCGACCCGGCGACGGCGGACGCCGTGGACGAGGTCCTCGCCGCCGTCGTCGCCCGCCTGGGCGGGTACGCCGACGTGAGCCCCGAGCTGCTCGGAGTCCTGACCCGCGGCGACCGGCGGCGCCTCCTGCTCGCCGTCCTCGCGGTCCTCGAGGGCGACGAGCTCCGCCTCGCCGCCCGCTGCCCCAACCCC
>JBDIAU010000282.1:0-3698 GCA_039812565.1 Beutenbergiaceae bacterium | reverse complement strand
GCTGTGTACGAGAGCGCACAGCGATGGCGATTCGCATTGCAGAGGCATCCGGGCTGGTCAATGATCGAGACGTGACCTCGCGGAACGCGCAGCGCCGCCCCTCCCGGCCCCGTGGTCTCCTGGGCGCCGTCCTCGCAGTCGCCGCCCTGAGCCTCACGGCGGGACCCGCCCTCGCGGCGGACCCCCTGGACGTGGCCGGCGAGATCACCGACCAGGCGGGCGCGCTCACAGGCAGCACCGCCGAGGTCCAGGCCGCGCTCGACCGACTCGCCGACGAGACCCCGCTGCAGCTGTTCGTCGTCTACGTCGACACGTTCGACGGCCTCGACGGCGAGGAGTGGGCCACCGAGACCGCCCTCGTCTCGGGGCTCGGCGTCGACGACATCCTCATGGCCGTCGCCGTCGACGACCGCCGCTACGGCATCTCCGTCGACGACGCCCTCCCCCTCACCGACGCCCAGCTCACCGATGTGCGCACCGAGGAGATCGAGCCCGCGCTGCGCGAGTCCGACTGGGCCGGCGCAGCCGTCGCCGCGGCCGACGGCTACCGCGAGGCCTACACCGCCGGGACCTCGTCCGGGGGTGGCGGCGGGCTGACGTGGCTGCTCGTCGGGGTGCTCGTCGTCGCCGGGGTGATCGCGCTGGTCGTCGTGCTGCGCCGCCGCGGCCGCCGGGGTGGGGCCGCGCCCGGAGGGCCGGCCGCGGGGGCCGACGCGCTGCACGGACTGCCGACGGACGAGCTCAACCGCCGGGCGTCCAGCGCCCTCGTCGAGATCGACGACGCCCTCACCACCTCGCAGCAGGAGCTCGGCTTCGCGCAGGCGCAGTTCGGCCTCGAGGCCACCGCCGGCTTCAGCCGCACGATCGACGAGGCGCGGCCGGCCGTCGCCCGGGCGTTCACGTTGCGTCAGCAGCTCGACGACGCGACGCCCGAGACCGAGGAGCAGGCCCGCATCCTCCTCATCGAGATCATCACGACCTGCGAGCAGGTCAGCGACGCGCTCGACGCCGAGGCGGACGCCTTCGACAAGCTGCGCGACCTGCAGGAGCGCGCCCCCCAGGTGCTCGACGAGACCGAGCAGCGCGCCGCCGAGGTCGAACGACGCCTCGAGCCCGTCCGCGCCACCCTGAGCACCCTCGCGGCCACCTACCCGGCGGCCGCGCTCGCATCCGTGACCGCCAACCCCGACCAGGCCGCGGCGCTGCTCACGGCCGCACGCCGCGCGGTCGCCGACGGCCGGCAGGACCTCGAGGGCCAGGACCGGGCGGGAGCCGTGGCCCAGGCGCGGATCGCGGAGGACGCCGTCGCGCAGGCGAGCACGCTGCTCGACGCCGTCGAGCGCGCCGGCGGCGAGCTCGTCGCCGCCGGGCAGCGGCTTCAGCAAGGCCTGGCCTCGATCGAGGCGGACCTGGCGGACGCGGCCCGCCTCGTCCCCGGGGACCCGGCCGTCGCCAGCGCCGCGGGCACCGCCCGCACTCGCGCGGACGAGGCACGAGCAGCGCTCGACGGCGGGGACCCGCTCACCGCCCTCAGCAACCTCACGTCCGCCGAGGCCGCGCTCGACGCCGCCCTCGCGCCCGCGCGCGAGGCCGCCGAGCAGGACCGGCGGACGCGGGCCATGCTCGGGGACCTCCTCGGCCGCGTGGGCTCCCAGGTGCGCGCAGTCAACGACTTCATCGAGACGCGGCGCGGCGCCGTCGGCCCCGAGGCCCGCACCCGGCTGGCGGAGGCGATCCGCCTGCTCACCCAGGCCACCCAGACCCAGACCGCCGACCCGCGTGGCGCGCTCGCCGCCGCGCAGCAGGCCGAGCAGCTCGCGCAGCAGGCGCAGGCCTTCGCGCAGCGCGACGTCCAGACGTGGGAGTCGCAGCAGCGCGGGCCGGGCGGCGTCGGCGGCGGGATGAATGCCGGCTCGCTGGTCCTCGGCGGGATCCTCCTCGACTCCGCCCTCCGGGGCGGCCGCGGCGGGTTCTCCGGCGGCGGGTTCAGCGGCGGCGGGTTCTCCGGCGGCGGGTCACGACCGGTCTCCCGGTCCGGCTCGAGCTCGCGGAGCACGTCCTCGGGCGGCCGATCGGCGGGGTCGTTCGGCGGAGCGGCGTCGCGCGGCCGACGGGGCGGCGGCGGCCGGTTCTGACACGTCCCGCCGCGGCGGGTGACCGAGACAGCGCAGTCCACACGAAAGGCAGCACCGTGGCAGAGAAGCAGACGATCCTCGGACGGATCTCCCAGCTCACCAAGGCCAACATCAACGCCATCCTCGACCGGGCCGAGGACCCCGAGAAGATGCTGGACCAGCTCATCCGCGACTACACGAACAGCATCGCCGAGGCCGAGAACGCGGTCGCGCAGACCATCGGCAACCTGCGCCTGGCCGAGCAGGACTACAACGAGGACGTCTCCGCCGTCCGGGAGTGGGGCGGCAAGGCCGTCGCCGCGTCGGCCCGCGCCGACCAGCTCCGCGCGCAGGGCGACACGGCCGGCGCCGACCGCTTCGACGCGCTCGCGAAGATGGCCCTCGGCAAGCAGATCGACTTCGAGAACGAGGTGCGGCAGGCCGAGCCGATGATCGCGTCGCAGCGCGACGTGGTCGAGAAGCTCAAGACCGGCCTCGCCCAGATGAAGGACAAGCTCTCGGAGCTGCGGACCAAGCGCGACCAGCTCGTCGCGCGGGCGAAGTCGGCCCAGGCGCAGGCGCAGGTGCAGTCCGCCATCGGCTCCATCAACGTCCTCGACCCGACCTCCGAGCTGGCGCGCTTCGAGGAGAAGGTCCGCCGCGACGAGGCGTACGCGCTCGGGCAGGCGGAGGTGGCGGCCTCGTCGATCGACGCGCAGTTCGCCGAGCTCGAGGCGTCGGGCGACCAGCTCGAGGTGGAGGCCCGGCTCGCCGCGCTCAAGGCCGGCGGCTCGGCGGGTCAGATCGGCGCGGGCCCCCAGGACTGAGGCCCCGCCGCCTTCGCCCCGCCCCGCCCTCCTTCGCCCCCCTTCGCGCCGAACGCGGGGTTGTGGTGGATCACCGGTCGGCCATCCACCACAACCTCGCGTTCGGCCGTTGACGGAGGTGCGAGGGACGGGGGTGGGGCGGCGGGAAGGCGGCGCGACGCCGACTCCCACTACCCTGTCCGCATGCCGGAACCGGGCGCGCGCACGTACCTCCTCATCGACGGCGAGAACATCGACGCCACGCTCGGCATGAGCGTCCTCGGTCACCGCCCCAGCCCCGAGCAGCGCCCACGGTGGGACCGCGTCAGCGACTTCGCCGCGCAGACCTGGGGCAACCCGGTCACGGCCCTCTTCTTCCTCAACGCCAGCAGCGGGCAGATGCCCCTGCCGTTCATCCAGGCGCTCCTGGCGATGGGGTACCACCCGATCCCCCTGGCGGGAGGCCGGGACGAGAAGGTCGTCGACATCGGCATCCAGCGCACCCTCGAGGCGCTGGTCGAGCGTCCCGGCGACGTCCTGCTCGCCAGCCACGACGGCGACTTCCTCCCGCAGGTGGAGGGCCTGCTCGGCACCGCGCGACGCGTCGGCGTCCTGTGCTTCCGGGAGTTCCTGAACTCGCAGGTGGCCGAGCTCACGGGGCGTGGGCTCGCCGTGTTCGACCTCGAGGACGACATCGGCGCCTTCACCTCCGTGCTGCCGCGCGTCCGGATCATCCCCATCGAGGACTTCGACCCCACGCGCTACCTGTAGGTCCGAG
>JBDIAU010000281.1:0-3723 GCA_039812565.1 Beutenbergiaceae bacterium | reverse complement strand
GCTCAGCTGACGCCCCGCACGGCGCGCGGCCCGACTCCGCGCCGTGCGGGGAGCCCGCCGGTCGTCACTCGACGCCGACGATGTCCACGACGAAGACGAGCGTGTCCGTCCCGCGGATGCGGGCCTGCGGCACGCCCCGCGGGCCGTAGCCCTCGTGCGGCGGGATCGACAGGAGCACGCGGGAGCCGATCGCCTGTCCGACCAGGCCGCCGTCCCAGCCGGAGATGACGGCGCCGACGCCGATCGGGAACGAGATGGTGGAGCGGCGGTCGTAGGAGTTGTCGAAGACGTGCCCGCCCCAGGTCTGGCCGAGGTAGTGGACGACGATCGAGTCGCCCGCCTCGACGAGGGCGCCCTCGCCCGGCTCGAGGACGAGGACCTCGAGCCCCTCGGGCTCGGGGTCCGCCGGGAACGTGAGGGTGGGCTTGGTCCCGAAGGAACCGGACACGGTGGGCAGCGAGGCGCTCATGACGGACCACCCTAGACGAGACGACGACGGCGCCGACCCCGGGGTCCGGGGTCGGCGCGGTCGCCAGCGGGGTGCGGCGGCTAGTTGCGGAAGATCGCGAGGAGGCGGAGGAACTCCAGGTACAGCCAGATGAGGGTGACGACGAGTCCGAACGCCGCCTGCCACGCGAAGCGGGCCGGGACCCCACGCTCCACGCCCCGCTTGATGGCGTCGAAGTCGATGATGAGCGAAGCGGCGGCCAGCACCACGGCGACGAGGCCGACGACGATGCCGAGCGGGATACCCATGATCGTGACGCTGTCGTTGAGGCCCCACGCGGTCCCCGTCGCGCCGAACATCATGATGCCGACGTTGACCAGGGAGTAGATGAGGTAGCCGACCATCGCGACGAGCACGATCCGGGTGAACTTCGGCGTGACGCGGACCTTGCCGCTGGCGAACAGGGCGAGCGAGGCGGCGAACGTCGCGAAGGTCGCGAGCACCGCCTGGAGCACGATGCCGGGCCACATGGCCTCGAAGACGGCGCTGAGGGCACCGAGGAACAGGCCCTCGAAGGCGGCATAGCCGAGGATCAGCGCAGGGCTCGGCTCCCGCCGGAAGGCGTTGACCAGGCCGAGGACCAGGCCGCCGATCGCGCCGCCGACGAGGACGACGAGGTTGCCGGGGAAGAGGAACCAGGCGACGGCCGCGGTGGCGACGACGACGGCGAGGAGCCCGCCGCTGCGGACGATCACGTCGTCGTAGGTCATCCGACCGGTCTGCGCCGGCGCCGCCGGCGGTGCGGCGAACGAGGCCTCGAGCTGCTCGACCTGCTGCGCCGTCACGGTGGTGCCGCCGGCGGCGCCGGCCTGCTGCGGGTCTCTGAAGTACGGGTTGTTCGCGAAGACGGGGTTGCTCATGCTTCCTCCTGGTCGCGGGGCCTTCCGGGTACCACGGCCGGTGCCCGGGGGCGTCCCGCTGGCCTGTCCGGCCATGGTACGTCGCGGTGCCGGGCACACGCCCGACGGGCCGCGGCGGGCCGTCATCCGGTCAACGTCCGTGCGCCCCTGAGAGTTCCCTGCGAGCAGCCTCCCCCGCCGCCGACGCGACGGGCCGGGAGGCCGCCTCGGGACGCCGGCCGCCACGCAGGTGCGGGCAGCCGCCCAGCGCACCGGCGAGCAGCGCCAGCGGCACGACCGCACCCACCTTCCACCACCCCACGCTCAGCACGAGGCAGAGCAGGGTCGGGATCCCGAAGACGAGCGGCGCGGCGAGCGGCAGGGGGCGGGGCAGCGTCACCTCTCCATGGTCGCAGCGGGGTCCGACACCGAAGAGATGGATGCCGTGTGGCGTCCGTCTCGCCGGATCAGTCCTCCCCCATCGTCTCCACGTGCAGGAACACGTCGATGAGCGGCGTGGTCCACAGCTCCGCGGGGAACGTCTCCCCCACCTCGAGGACATAGGCGTGCTCCGGCGCAGCGAGCTCACCGCCGCTCACGGCGACGGTGCCGCCCGAGAGCTGGTCGCGGTAGTCGCCGTCGGGCAGGACCACCGGGACGCGCCCGCCCGCCCGGGCGACGTCGACGACGGCGAGCAGCGCCGGGCCGTCCGACACCGGGGTCAGCACGTCGCCGTCCCGGCCTGCCCACGCGATCTGGACGCACGGCTCGTCCGCGAGGATCCACGGCTCTCCGGTGCGGACGGCCGGGTGCTTCTTCAGCCCGGCGAGGGCGGTCAGGAACCCGGTGAGCTCCCGGTCCCCCCATTCCACGGGGTCCGGCTCGAACAGCGACGGCCAGCGCCGCGCGGCGGACTCCTGGCCGGCGTAGATGAGGAACGGGCCGCGCACGCACGCCATGAGGGCCGTCCAGGCGAGCGCCTGCTCCCGCGACGGCGCGAAGTGCTGGATCCGGAACTGGTCGTGGTTCTCGACGAAGCGGAGCTTCGCGTAGTTGGCCGGGAGCGTGCCGTCCTGCCAGCGCAGGATCTCGAGGAACCGGCCGACCGGCACGGTGCCCACCACGGCCGACTGCCAGATGGACCACACGTCGTACTGGTACTGGACGTCGAACGCCTCGAACATCTCGCCGTCGCCGACCGTCGGGATTCCGGCCGCACGCCGGGCCTCCACCATCGACGGGTGGACGGTCTCCGCGAGCCACAGCAGGCCGGGCTTGATCTGTGCCAGCTCGGCGCGGGCCTGCAGCCAGAACGAGACGGGGACCAGCGAGGCGACGTCGCACCGGAAGCCGTCGACGCCACGGCGCACCCACAGCGCGAGCGAGTCGATGAGGTAGCGGGTGAGACCCGGGTCCGGGTGCCGCAGGTCGATGATGTCCGTCCACGCAGGGACGGTGGTGACCGGCGTGCCCAGCTCGTCGCGGTGGAAGAACTCCGGGTGCTCCTCGATGAGCACGGAGTCCCGCGAGGTGTGGTTGAACACCACGTCGATGATCACCTGCATGCCACGGGCGTGGGCGCCCTCGATCAGCGCGTCGAACTCCTCGTCGGTCCCGAGGTCCGGGTTGAGGGCCCGATAGTCGCGGATGGCGTACGGGCTGCCGGCCGAGCCCTTGCGGCCGTCGACGCCGATCGGGTGGATCGGCAGGAGATGGATGACGTCGACCCCGAGCGCGGCGATGCGGTCCAGCTCGGCCGTGACGTCGGGGAACCTCCCGGTCGGCCCGAAGTTCCTCACGAACACCTGGTAGAAGACGAGGGATCGGGCCTCGAGCGGGGTGTCGGCAGCCATGCCGAAGATCGTGCCACGGTGGACGGCGGCACACGGGCGGTCACCGACCGGGGTCCTCGGCGTGGGCGCCGCGCACGGAAGCTCGCCCGGAGGCGCGACACCCGGCCTGCTCGTACCGCACCATGAACCATGGGCGAGTACCAGGCGGGCGTGTGCAACATCGGACCCGCGGAGATCGCACGACGACGGCGGGCGGGCGACGTCGGCGCGATCGTCACCGTGGTCCTGGCCGCGGCGCTCGTCGTCACCCGCGCCCCGCGGCTCTGGCGCCTCGCGATCGCGCTGCCCGCGGGCGGCGCCGCCTCCGGGTACCTGCAGGCGCGGTCGAAGTTCTGCGCGGGCTTCGGCGCGCGCGGCGTCTACAACTTCGGCCCCGTCGGCAGCGAGCAGCAGGTCGAGGATCCCGAGGCGCGCGCGCTCGACCTGGCCCGTTCCCGCCGCATCGGCGTCGCGAGCGCGGCGATCGGCATCGCCGCCGCCCTGGCGACGACGGCGCTCCCCGGGCTCCCGCGACGCTGACGCC
>JBDIAU010000280.1:0-3750 GCA_039812565.1 Beutenbergiaceae bacterium | reverse complement strand
CGTTCGTGTCCCGAGCGGGCAACTTCCCGCCGGTGACGGCTCTGCCGCCCGGCTGCCCGGAGCCGGAGAACACCTTCTGCCTCGAGCAAGAGGTCTACGTGAAGGACCTCACGACGGGTGATCTCACCCTCGCGTCGCTCGGCCGGGGCGACGGCGGCGACGCGGTCGTCACCAGCCCGGCGCACCTCGCCCTCTCGGCGGACGGCTCGCGCGTCGCCTTCGCCACCGCCGATGTGATGACCGCAGACGACACCGACCTCTACTACGCCGACGTGTACGTGCGCGAGGTCGCCACCGGCGCGACGGTGCTGGTCTCGAACGCCGACCCGGGCGTCCCGTCGATGTACTACGTGCCGTCGATGTCGGCGGACGGCACCCGGCTCGCCTTCCAGGGCGACGTCGCCGGCCACGTCGACGTCTACGCCCGCGACCTCGCGGCGGCGGCGCCCGTGCTCGTCTCCCGCAACGCGGACGGCGACCCGGGGAACGACTTCTCGCAGCAGGCGCGGATCGCCGACGACGGGCAGACGGTTGCGTTCCAGTCCCGCGCCACGAACCTGTTGCCCGAGGACACCGACACCGTCGACGACGTGTATCTCGCCGACCTGGGTTCGGGCGCCCTGAGCCTCGTCTCGCAGGACGACGCGGGTGTCAAGGGCAACAACGGGTCCGAGGCCGTCGCCACGCTCGCCGGTCCCGCCGTCGTCATCGCGACGCGCTCGACGAACTTCGACCCCGCCGTGAGCTCGCCCGGTGAGTTCGGCTACTTCCTCAAGCGCGTCGCCACCACGCCGCCGCCCTCGCCGGACGCGAACGGCGACGGCGTCCTCGACGTCCTGCAGCCCGCCGGCACGGCGGGCGGGGCGTTCGTCGACGCCACGACCGCGCCGCCGACGACGGGGTCGATCGTCGACGCCGCCGGGCTCACGGTCACGGTCGCCGACGCGACCGATCCCGCGGAGGGCGTGCTGGTGACGACCGGGCCGGGCTCGGGGCAGGCCACGCTTGCCGCCTGCGGCCTCACGGTCAGGCTGACCGCAGCGAGCTCGGCCGTGCTGACCTGCGGCAGCGTGGTGGTCAGGACTGTCTCGGGCGTCGCGACGGTCGAGACCGACGCAGGAGCGATCACGGTCGCGATCCCGGCCGGTGCCGCCGCGGAGGTCGCGGACACGGCGACCGGCGCGCTCGTCAGCGAGGTCCTGGGCGGCACGGTGGAGGTGACCGCGCTCGGGACGACGACGGCGCTGGCCGCGGGGTCGGCACCCCGCGAGTTCTCCTCGACGCCGCCGCCGGACGCGAACGGCGACGGCGTCGTCGACGTCCTGCAGCCGCCGGGAGCGCCGGCGGGCTCGTTCACCGACACGACGACGTCGCCGGTCACCTCGGGTTCCGTCGTCGCCGCGAACGGCCTCGCCGTGGCCGTGACGGACGCCCCCGACCCCGCGGACGGTGTTCTGGTGACGGTGTCCGGGCCGTCGACGACGACGGCCACCCTGTCGGTCTGCGGCCTGCGGCTCAAGGTGGCGGGCGGTGGTTCCGCCGTCCTCACGTGCGGGAGCGTCGTCGTCGAGGCGCTCACGGGCACGGTCGTGGTCGAGACCGACGGCGGCTTCATCTCGGTGGCCGTCCCGGCCGGCGCCACGGCCGAGGTCTCCGACACGGCGGCCGGCGCCACGGTCCTCGGGGTGACGGGCGGCACGGTCACGGTCACCGTGAACGGGTCGCGGACGTCCGTCCCCGCGGGGTCGGCACCGCGGTCCTTCAACGCGTGGGTCGTCTCGGCGTTCCGCGACCCCGTGGACGCGGTCCCGGTGGCCAACGTCATGAAGGCCGGCCGTGCCGTGCCGCTGCGCTGGCACCTCTCCGACTCCCGGGGACGGGCGGTCACGACGCTGCGGTCCGTGACCGTGACGACCGTCGCGCTGGACTGCTCACGCCCCGTGCGGCGGGACACGGTCGAGCAGACGTTCGCGAACGGCGGTCAGCTCCAGAACCTGGGGGGCGGCAACTACCAGCTGGTGTGGAAGACGAGCGCCTCCTGGGCGGCGTCGTGCCGGTCGATGACCCTCGACCTCGGCGGTGGGATCAGGGCGCGGGCGTGGTTCGCGTTCACGCGCTGAGCCTGCTCGTCGAGGGCTGAGGTCGACGCCCCGCCGTCACGCCCTGGCGCCCGCCGCGTCGGGGCGTGACCGACGTCACCGGTCCGGCCCTCGGGACGGCAGCGATCACGGTGTGGTCGGGGTTGTCGCGAACACCTACCATTCCGGAATGGCTTCCCTCATCGGCTTCCCCAACCCGGTGAACGAGAAGGCCGCCCGCACCGTGGCGGCCGTCGTCGCCGCCTCGTGCGCCCTCGTCCTCGTGACCGGCTGGTACTGGCTGCTGGTCCCGATCGCCTACGGCTTCCTCGCGCGGGTCCTGACCGGCCCGCGGCTCAGCCCGCTCGGCGCCCTCGCGCAGAAGGTGATCGCCCCGCGGTTCCTCGGCGCCCCGCGGCTGGTCCCCGGTCCGCCCAAGCGGTTCGCGCAGGGGATCGGCGCCGTCGTCACGACGGTGGCGGCGGTCGCGGCGCTCGTGCTCGGCTGGGTCGGCCTCGCGAACGCCCTCCTGGCGATGATGGTCGTGTTCGCCACGCTCGAGGCGGCGCTCGGCTTCTGCGTCGGCTGCCGCATCTTCGCGGGCCTCATGCGCCTCGGCGTCATCCCCGAGGAGACGTGCGCGGCCTGCGCCGACATCTCGTTGCGCACCGCCGCCTGACGCGCGGAGCCCTCGGCGCACGCCAAGATTGGCGCGTGAACGAGGAGAAGCTCGAGCCGGTCTCGCTCATCCAGCAGTCCGGCGTCGTCCTGAGGATGGGCAAGATGATGCTCGCCTCAGGCACGGCGTCGTACCGCGTGAAGATGGCGATGCGGCGCCTCGCCGCCGCCGTGGGCCTGGACCGGCACGAGGCCCTCGTCACGCTCACCGAGATCACGACGACGTCGCATCGGGGCGCGATCTTTCGCACCGAGGTCGCGGAGCAGCACACGATCGGCGCGAACGCCGACCGGCTGACCCGGCTCGAGCGGTACGCGGACAGCCTGCGGCCCGGGAGCGTGACGGTCGAGCAGGCGCAGCGGTCGCTGGACGAGATCGCGGCCACGAAGCCGCTGTACGGGGCGGTGGCGAACGCCCTGTTCGCGGGCCTCGCGTGCGCGGGGTTCGCGCTGCTGAACCGCGGGGGCGTCGTCGAGTGCGCGGCGGTGTTCGTCGGCGCCTCCCTCGGCCAGGCCACGCGGCGCGCCATGCACCACAAGTCGTTCAACGTCTTCGGCACCACGCTCGTCGCGGCGAGCGTCGCCTCCCTGGTCTACCTCGCCGTCGTCCTGGGCCTCGATGCCCTCGGCGCGGCGACGCCGGGCAACCAGGTGGGCTTCGTCTCCGCCGTCCTCTTCCTCGTGCCCGGCTTCGTGCTGGTGACGGCCGTCCTGGACATCTGGAAGATGGACCTGTCCGCCGGCATCGGACGCACGGTGTACGGGGTGATGATCCTGGTCTCGGCGGGGATCGCCGTCTGGCTGGTCTCCCTCACCGCCGGGCTGGAGCCGTCGCCCGGCGTGGAGTGGCCGATCCCCGAGCCGTGGCTCGTGCCGGCGTGGGCGGCGGCGAGCTGGGTGGCGGGGCTCGGCTTCGCGATCCTGTTCAACTCGCCGTGGCGGATCGCGCTGACGGCGGCGACGGTCGGCATGGTGGCGAACACCGGCCGGATCG
>JBDIAU010000279.1:0-3756 GCA_039812565.1 Beutenbergiaceae bacterium | reverse complement strand
TCGCCGACGGCTGGTTGCCGCTCTTCCTCGCCCCGCGCCTCGACGGCGACTACCGGGAGCTGCTCGCCGAGGGCTTTGCGCGCCGCTCGCCGGCGTTGCGACCGCCGGTCGAGTTCGAGGTCAGCGCGATCGTCCCCGTCGCGGTGGACGACGACGTCGCCCGCGCCGCCGACCGCATCCGGCCGTTCCTCGCGCTGTACGTGGGCGGGATGGGGGCGCGTGGCGCGAACTTCCACCACGCGGCCGTCGCCCGGCTCGGGTACGGCGACGCCGCCCGCGAGGTCCAGGAGCGCTTCCTCGCGGGGGACCGGGCGGGTGCGGCCGCCGCGATCCCGGACGAGCTGGTGGACGACGTCGCCCTCGTGGGTCCGCCGGCACGCGTCCGGGAGCGGCTGGCGGCGTGGGAGAGCAGCGTGGTGACGCGGCTGGTCGTCGCGACGGACCCGCGCGCGTTGCCGACGGTGGCCGCCGCCCTGGGCCTCACCCCCTGACGAGCGCCCCGAACGCGCCGAACGCGGGGTGGTGGCGGCTCTCGTGGTCGAGAACCGCCACCACCCCGCGTTCGGCGGGTCGGGCGGGGCGGGTGGTCGCTAGGCGACGCGCACGCGGCCGACGACGGCCAGCGTGATCCCCTCGATGATGGTCTGGACGCCGAGCAGGATGCCGAGCAGGAGGAGCGACGCCTCGGCCAGGTTGAACAGCACGACGAGGCCCAGGCCGATGGAGATGATGCCGCTGAGCACGAGGATCCAGCGCCCGTGCGGGTACTGGAACGCCCCGAAGATCCGGACGATGCCGCCGACCAGGAAGAACGAGCCGGCCAAGAGGGTGAGGGTCACCGCGGTCAGCACCGGGTTGCGCAGGATGACGACGCCGAGCACGGCGAGGAGCGCCCCGCCCAGCAGCGCCGACCAGAACCCGCCGGACTTGATCCGGAACAGCGACGCGACGAGCAGGACGACGCCGCCGATGAGGGACATCCAGCCGAGGAAGAGCACGGAGACGGCGGTCGCCAGGATGGCGTCACCGAGAACCACGAAGCCGAGCACGACGAGGACGAGCCCGAAGAAGATGTCCCAGCCGGAGCGCGAGCGGACGAGGGTCACCTGGGTCATGTGACGCCTCCTTTCAGTCAGGGCCGGGGCGCGTCCCGGCCGAGCCCAGCATGGCGGCGGCCGCGACGGAGGCGGCGCACGCGCGCCGCAACACGCGCACCGTCGTCGGCGACGGCGGATGCGTCGTGCCCGCCGGGGTCAGGAGCGGCGGCGCTGGGCGACGAGGCGGCCGAACTCCTCCTCCGTGAGCACGGGGATGCCGAGCTCGAGGGCCGCCCGGGCCTTGCCGGAGAGCGCCGCCGGGTTGCCGGCGACGACGAGCCGCACCCGCGGCGTGACCGCGGGGTAGGGCACGAGGCCCGCAGCGACGGCGCGGTTCTCCCAGATCTCCCGCGGCACGCGCATCTGCCCGGTGAACACGACGATGTCGCCGCGGCGGAGCTTGATCACCGGACGCGCAGCACCCGGGTCGAGGGCGGCGTCGTCGGGGACGACGTCACCGGCCGTCACGTCGGCCGTCGTGCCGCCACGCGTCGGGGACCCGGTCGACGACGGCGCGGCGTCGGGGGTGGGCGGGGCGACGTCGGCGGCTCCGCGCGGGACGACGGGCCCCGGCGCAGGGGCGCGGCCGAGGGCCGCGCGGATCGCGGCGGGCGGGAGGGACAACAGGGAGGCTTGCCCGAGCGCGGCGATCTCCGGCTCGACGACGGCGTAGCCCGGCATCGTTGCTGACTTCCATTCGTGGTCGGTGCGCGTGTGCGGCGGCACCGCCCACCGTGGCGCCCCCGCCACCTCCTAGGGTTCCGCGCCGAGGCCGGCGGCGCACCTCTCGACGGGGCGCGGCGCCCGTGCCGCGTCGTGTCGGGCGGCGCGCTAGCCCACCTGTCCCGGGCGGGGCAGGGTCCTACGGCCCAGACCGGGCACTCAGGTTCGCGAGGTACCGTGCGCGGAATGCCGGTGGCGCATCGGAGCGTTTCATCGGAGGTGGGCGGCAGCGGGTGCCGCCCGAGTCGTGGAGCGTGAGACATGGCGAACAGTCGTCAGAAGGCCGCGATGGCGGCCGTGGCCGCGGCGGCAGCGGCGGAGGGGCCGATGACGTTCGGGACGCGGGTCGCCTCGATCCCTCGCCTCGTGCGGGACGTCCTCGCCGGCCGGTACGACGGCCTCAGCAGGGGACGTCTGGGCCTGATGGTCCTGGCCGTCGTCTACATGCTGTCGCCGCTGGACCTCGTGCCCGAGTCGTTGGTGCCCGTCCTGGGCCTGGCCGACGACGCGGCGATCGCCGGCTGGCTCGTCGCGGCCCTGTTCAGCGCGACGACGGCGTACCGAGCGTGGGAGCACGGCCGGATCGACCCCCTGACGGGCCCGCGCGTCCAGCCCTGGTGACGGGGACGCTCCCGCCGCGGTGGTGACACCCGCGACGGGAGCCCGAACGACGAGGCGCCGTCATCCGCCGCCGCGGACGGAACCGCGGGACCCGGGTGACGGCGCCTCGTGCTGCGCCTGGGGGCGGGGCCTCAGAACTCCCAGTCCTCGTCCTCGGTGCTCACGGCCTTGCCGATGACGTAGGAGGAGCCGGAGCCGGAGAAGAAGTCGTGGTTCTCGTCGGCGTTCGGGCTGAGGGCGGAGAGGATCGCCGGGTTCACGTTGGTCTCGTCCTTGGGGAAGAGGCCCTCGAACCCGAGGTTCATGAGCGCCTTGTTGGCGTTGTAGCGCAGGAACTTCTTGACGTCCTCGGTCAGCCCGACGCCGTCGTAGAGGTCCTCCGTGTACTGCACCTCGTTGTCGTAGAGCTCGAAGAGGAGCTCGAACGTGTAGGCCTTGAGCTCGTCGCGCTCGGCCGGGCTGATGAGCTCCATGCCCTTCTGGAACTTGTAGCCGATGTAGTACCCGTGCACCGCCTCGTCGCGGATGATCAGGCGGATGACGTCGGCCGTGTTCGTCAGCTTGGCGCGCGACGACCAGTACATCGGCAGGTAGAAGCCCGAGTAGAAGAGGAAGGACTCGAGCAGCGTGCTCGCGACCTTCCGCTTCAGCGGCGAGTCGCCCCGGTAGTACTCCATGACGATCTCGGCCTTGCGCTGGAGGTTCTCGTTCTCCTCGGACCAGCGGAAGGCGTCGTCGATCTCGCGGGTGGAGCACAGGGTCGAGAAGATCGAGGAGTACGACTTCGCGTGCACGGACTCCATGAACGCGATGTTCGTGTAGACGGCCTCCTCGTGCGGGGTGAGCGCGTCCGGGATGAGGCTCACCGCCCCGACGGTCCCCTGGATGGTGTCCAGGAGCGTGAGCCCGGTGAACACCCGCATCGTGAGGACCTTCTCCTCCTCGGTGAGGGTGTGCCACGACGGGATGTCGTTGGAGACCGGCACCTTCTCGGGCAGCCAGAAGTTCCCTGTGAGGCGCTCCCACACCTCGAGGTCCTTCTCGTCGTCGAGGCGGTTCCAGTTGATCGCGTGGACCCGCGAGACGAGCTTGAGCTTCTCCGACATCAGACGTCCTTCCGAGCGAACGGGGCCACGGGCAGCGTGGTCTCCGGGGGGCGGCGACCGTCCCGAGCGTGGCGAGGGCGGTCGGCGACGACGCCCACAGCGCCGGCGCCTACAGCATGCACGAGACGCAGCCCTCGACCTCGGTCCCGGTCAGCGCCATCTGCCGGAGCCGGATGTAGTAGAGCGTCTTGATGCCCTTGCGCCAGGCG
>JBDIAU010000278.1:0-3757 GCA_039812565.1 Beutenbergiaceae bacterium | reverse complement strand
ACGGCGCCGTCACCGCCGTCCTCTCCTACGTCGTCTACCGCAGGATGCGCACCTCCGACCGGACGTCCGACCTGCTCGACGCCGAGGCCCGGGCGTGGTGGGCCGGTGTCGTGCTGAGCCTGGTCGTCGTCGTCGGGTCGCTCGCCGCGGTCGGTCTGCGGGCGGCGGGCGTCGGCGTCGAGCGGTACGTGGACCCCGTGCTGGTGCTCGTCGCCTCCGTGATCCTGCTGCCGACGCCGCTGTCGATGCTTCGGACCACGTTCGTCGAGCTGCTCGAGGGCAGGCCCCGGCCCGAGGTGATCGAGCCGGTCCGGGCCGCCGTGGAGGAGGTCCGCGCCGAGTTCGCCCTGCCCGAGCCGATCCTGCGGGTGAGCAAGGTCGGTCGGAAGCTCTATGTCGAGGTCGACTTCGTGGTCGAGGAAGGGGTCTGGGACGTCGCCGGGGAGGACCGGGTGCGGCGCGCCGTCGACCGCCGGCTCGACCTCCTCCCGTACGACGTCTGGCTCACCGTCGAGATCACCGCCGATCCCGCGCTGGCCCTCTGAGGCAGGGAGAGGCCGTTCGGCGCGACCCGCGACACTCTGACGTCCAGACCGGGAACATTCGGGCGCCCGTTTCTGCCCGATCCTGCCAGTTTTCGGGTAAAGTCCGTTCATGCCCAGCACCCCCGAGTCCGCGCTCCCGCGCGTCGACGTCCGTGGGCACGCGGTGCGTCCACACCCCCACGGCACCCACGACTGGCGATTCCTCACGAACCACGCGCTGGTGCTCCTCGCCATCGCCCGGGACCCCGAACGGACGATGCGCGACGTCGCGCACGACGTGGGGATCACGGAGCGCGCCACCCAGAAGATCGTCGCCGACCTCGAGGGCGCCGGGTACCTCTCCCGCGAGCGGCACGGCCGGCGGAACAGCTACACCCTCGCCCCCGGCGGCCCGCTGCGGCATCCCCTGACGGCCGACCACGGCATGGACACGCTCCTGGACGCGCTGATCACGTCGCGAGCGGCGGACGGTCCTCCCGAGGGCGTCGGAGGCGTCGCCGCCTCCCTCGCCTGAGGGTGATGAGTCTCCGAGTTAGGGGTCCTAGCCTCAGGGCTGCCGCCCGTCCGTCTGGGTCGCTGGGTTCGCCCGTCGGGCCCCCTCCTCGCTCGCTCGAACGCCGGCCTCGCGCGACGCCTCGAGAGCGGCGATGAGCGTCTGCGCGTCCCACGGGCCGGTGTGCCGGCGCGCGGCGACGAAGAAGGTCGGTGTCCCGCGCGCCCCGCTCGCCTCGGCCCCGGCGACGTCGGCGCGGATGCGGGCGCCCACCTCCGGGGAGTCGAGGTCCGCGGCGAACCTGTCGACGTCCAGGCCGAGGGCGCCCGCGTACCCGGCCAGGTCCACCACGTCCAGCTCGTCCTGGTGGGCGAAGAGCAGGTCGTGCATCTCCCAGAACCGTCCCTGGCGCCCGGCGGCCTCCGCCGCCGCGGCCGCCGTCTCGGCGTGCAGGTGCACGTCCGGGAGCGGGAGGTGCCGGAAGACGTAGCGCAGGTCGTCGCCGAAGTGCGCTCGGACCTCCCGCGCCACTCCGGTGGCCCGGGCGCAGAACGGGCACTCGAAGTCGCCGTACTCGACAAGGGTCAGGGGCGCGTCCACCGGGCCGCGCACGTGGTCCCGGGCCGTGTCGACGGGGTCGGACAGCGTCGTCGGCAGGGCGGCCGAGGTCTCGCCGCGCAGGGTGGCGGCGAGGCGGAAGACGAGCCAGCCGAGCGCCGTCGCGAGGACGGCCGCGAGCAGGACGCCGACGACGGCGGCCGTGTGGGCGGCGTCGTCGGCGAGGGCCAGGCCGGCGATCAGCAGCGAGACGGTGAACCCGATCCCCGAGAGCGCGGCACCGCCGAGCACGTGCCCGCTGCCCACCCCCTCCGGCAGCCGGCCGAGGCCGAGACGTCGGCCCAGGATCGTCGCGCCGCCGATCCCGACGAGCTTGCCGACGACGAGGCCGACGACCACGCCCCAGGTCACCGCCGAGCCCAGCGCCGCGCCGAGCGCCCCGCCGCGCAGGTCCACCCCCGCGTTGGCGAGGGCGAACAGCGGGACCACCACGAAGCCGGTCCACGGGTGCAGGACGAGCTGCAGGCGCTCGTTCACGGGCACCGCCCGGGCCAGGGCTGCCTGGGCGGACCGGCCCAGCTCGGCGAGCGGGGACTGCCGGAACGCCGTCGCCCGGCGCGCCGCGCCCTCGACCTCGACGCGGCGGGGGGC
The DNA here is from genome assembly GCA_039812565.1 of Beutenbergiaceae bacterium. Classification (GTDB taxonomy): domain Bacteria; phylum Actinomycetota; class Actinomycetes; order Actinomycetales; family JAHECE01; genus JAHECE01. The sequence goes on along the minus strand of JBDIAU010000278.1, from coordinate 1,510 downwards.
GTGCGACGGGATGAGCAGGCCCGCGGCCATGCCGGCGAGGGCGGCGTGCAGCCCGGAGCCGAGCACCGCGACCCACAGCGCCAGCGCGACGACGACGTACGGCCAGGTCCGCCACACACCCCATCGACCCAGCGCCACGAGGGCCAGCAGGAGCCCCACGGCGGCCGCGAGGGCGGCAGCGGCGACCTCCCCCGAGTAGACGACCCCGATGACGAGGACCGCGATGACGTCGTCGACCACCGTGAGCGTGAGGAGGAAGACCCGGAGCTGGGTCGAGCAGGCGGGCCCGACCAGGGCGAGGGTGCCGAGCAGGAACGCCGTGTCGGTACCGATGACGACGCCCCAGGCGTCGGGCGCCGCGCGGCCCGCCACGAGCAGGTAGAGCGCGGCGGGGACGACCATCCCACCGACGCCGGCCACGATCGGCAGGACCACGCGTGTGCGGTCGGTGAGCTCGCCCACCGACAGGTCCCGGCGGACCTCGAGGCCGATCACGAAGAAGAAGACGGCCATCAGCCCGTCGTCGACCCAGTGTCCGAGGTCCATGCCGAGGTGCGCGGCTCCGACCTGGACGGAGATCTCGGTCTCCCACAGCGCGACGTACGAGGCGGACCACCGCGAGTTGGCCCATGCCAGAGCGACGGCGGTCGCGGCGACGAGGAGCGTGGCGCTGCCGGCCTCGGTGGCCAGGAACCGCCGCAGCGGCGCGGAGAGCTGGCCGGTGAGCTCGCGCCGTCGGGTCTGACCACCACCCGGGCTGAGTGCCATCTGCACACCGTAGAGACCCGTCCCCGCACGGGCAGCCCCTGTCCGTCGGCGGCCTGCGATCCTGGCTCGATGGCCGACGTCGACGCGCTCACCTCCCACTTCTGGTGGCGGTCCGGTTGGCGCCCGGACCGCTCGTACCTCACCTGGCACGTGCTCCCCGACGCCCGGCTGGTCGCCGCGCTCGAACCGCTGCGCCGCGCCCTCGCCGACGCCGGGGCCGGGTTCCTCAGCGTCGTCGAGCCGGATCGGCTGCACATGACGGGCCCCGGGGTCGGCTTCGCCGACGAGATCCCGGAGCCGCACGTCGAGGCGATGGTCCGGGCCGCGCGTGGGTACCTGGCGGCGCTCGCGCCGTTCGAGGCTGCGGTCGGCGGCCCGGTCGTGGGCCGGGACGGCGTGCTCGTCCCCGTCGAGGCGGAACGGCTCGCCACGGTGCGCCGGACGCTTCGGGCGGCGATGCGCGCCGTCGGGCTCGAGCCGCCGGGCGCCGACGACGAGCCGTACCGCCCCCACGTCACCCTCGCCTACGCCACGGGTCCGGGCTCGCGCGCCCGACTGGCCCGAGGGCTCGACGGCGTCGACCGGCCGGTCGCACCGGCGCAGGTCGCCGCCGTCCACCTCCTCGCGCTGCGGATGCTCCCGGCCGGCTACGACTGGCAGGTGCGCGCCGTCGTCCCCCTGGGCGCCGCCTGAGCCACCCCCCACCCTCCCGCCGAACGCACTCTTGGTCGGCTGAAACTGC
>JBDIAU010000277.1:0-3782 GCA_039812565.1 Beutenbergiaceae bacterium | reverse complement strand
CCGTGCGCCGTCGCCCGCCGGGTGGCAGCAGCGCACGAGGTGGCCCTCGTCTCCTGCGCCGCGAGCGCCGCCGGCACGGTCGACGTCACCACCGCCCGGGCCGGGGCCAGCGCGCGCGCCCGGGCCGGACCGGTCGGCGCCCCCGTCCCGGCGGCGCCGATCTCGGCCGTCGACGTCCCGCCCGCGCCTCCCCGTGAGTTCGCACCGCAGGTCCGAGGTCGCACCCCGTGAGGTGCGACGTCGGCGCCGAGGTGCGAACTCGCGGGGCGCGGCGGGGTGCGGCGGGCGCCGGGTGACGGTCGCGGGGCGGTCAGGCCACGGGGACGTGCTGGGCGGCGGGTTCGCGGGACAGGACCAGGTCGAGGAGGCGGCGGGCGGCGGCCTTGTCGAGCGGGGAGTTGTTGTTGCCGCACTTGGGCGACTGCACGCACCCCGGGCAGCCGTCCCGGCAGCCGCACGCCGCGACGAGGTCGCGGGTCGCCGTGAGCCACCCCACGGCCGCGGCGTACCCGCGCTCGGCGAAGCCCGACCCGCCCGGCAGCCCGTCGTAGACGAACACCGTGGGCAGGAGGGTCTGCTCGTGCAGCGCCGTCGACAGGCCACCGATGTCCCAGCGGTCGCAGGTCGCGACGAGGGGGAGCAGGCCGATCGAGGCGTGCTCGGCGGCGTGGAGCGCGCCGGGCAGCTCGGCCGTGCCGATCCCCGCCTCGGCGAGGGCCGCCGGCGTCACCGTCCACCACACCGCCGTCGTCCGCAGGCGCCGCTCGGGCCGGTCGAGCGGGAACGTCCCCAGCGTCTCCAGCGACGGCACCCGCAGCCGCTGGAACGCGGTGACCCGCGAGGTCAGCTCGACGGTCCCCAGGCCCCAGCGGACGTCGCCCCAGTCGCGCTCGTCCCGGGTGGCCAGGACCGTCACCCGGGTCGAGGACTGGGCGCGCGTCCGGTACGCCAGCACGGTCTCCTCGTGCACGAGCGCGACGTCGTCCGCCAGCGTCTCGACGACGTACGTCCGGCCCTGGTGGACGTACACCGCGCCCGGGTGGACGGTGGCGTCGGCGCGTGCCGCGTCGACGGTGCCGAGGAGTCGTCCGGTGCCCGCCTCGACGATCTGCACGGTCGCCTCGGTGCCGCCGCCCCGCAGGTCCGTGAGGCGGCTCGGGTCCTCCGGCCGGGCGTAGTTCCAGTACCAGCCGTCGGCGCGCCGGCGCAGGAGCCCGCGGCGCACCAGCTCGTCGAGCAGCTCGCTCGCCGTCGCCCCGAACGCCGGGAGGTCGCGCCCGCCCAGCGGCAGCTCGGCCGCGGCGGCGCACAGGTGCGGGGCGAGGACGTACGGGTTCGCCGGGTCGAACGTCGTGGCCTCGACGGGGGCGCCGAAGATCGCCTCGGGGTGGCTCGTGAGATAGGTGTCGAGCGGGTTGTCGCCGGCCACGAGCACCGCGACGCCGTCGCGTCCCGCCCGCCCCGAGCGGCCCGCCTGCTGCCACAGCGACGCCCGGGTCCCCGGCCAGCCGGCGATGAGCACCGCGTCCAGGCCGGACAGGTCGACCCCGAGCTCGAGGGCGTTCGTCGTCGCCAGGCCGAGGAGGTCGCCCGAGCGGATGGCCTGCTCGAGCGCGCGGCGCTCCTCCGGCAGGTACCCGCCCCGGTAGGCGGCGACCCGGCCGTCGAGGTGCCGGTCCCCGCGCAGCTCCTCGCGGACGCGTTCGGCGACCGCCTCCGCCGACGCCCGCGCCCGGGTGAAGGCGAGCGTCCGGTGCCCCGCCCGGACGAGCGCTGCGAGCAGCTCCGCGGTCTCGGCGGCGGCGCTGCGCCGCGGACCCACCTCCTCGCCCTCGGCCGCCGCCGCGAGCGCGGGCTCGCCGTCGCCGGTCCCGTCGCCCCCGGGCGCGCGCGTGCTCACCGGCGGCACCCAGAGCGCGACGGTCCGACGGCCCGCCGGCGAGTGGTCCTCGACGACGGCGGTGACGTCGTCCTCAGGGACGCCGAGCAGCCGGGCGGCCGTCGTCGCCGGAGCAGCCGTGGTCGCGGAGGCGAGGAAGACGGCCGGGTCCGCGCCGTAGTGGCGGGCGAGGCGCAGCAGCCGCCGCAGCACGAGCGCGACGTGCGCGCCGAGGACGCCCCGGTAGGCGTGGCACTCGTCGAGCACGACGACGCGCAGCGACCGCAGCACCCGCTGCCAGCGGCGATGGCCCGGCAGGAACGAGAGGTGGAGGAAGTCGGGGTTCGTCAGGACGACGTCGGCGTGGTCGCGCACCCAGTCGCGCTCGTCGAGGCCGGTGTCCCCGTCGCACGTCGCGGCGCGCACGTCCCGGATCGCGGCGGCGTCGAGCACCCGGGCGAGGGCGGCGGCCTGGTCGGCCGCCAGGGCCTTCGTCGGGCTGAGGTAGAGCGCCGTCGGCCGGCGGGACAGGCGCGAGATGCGCCCGCCCTCCGCGTTGCCGGCCCGGATGGCCGTGAGCGCGGGCAGCCACGCCGCGAGCGACTTGCCCGAGCCGGTCGACGTCGCCAGGACCACGTGCCGGCCGCGCCAGAGCGCGTCCGCGGCGACGGCCTGGTGCCGCCACGGCCGCTCGACGCCGAGCGCGGCGTACCCCGCGACGACGTCGGCGTCCGCCCACGCCGGCCACGGGGCCGTGCGCCCCGCACGGGCGGGGAGGTGCTCGACGTGCGCCAGCCGACCGGCTCGCCGGCCACCGGCGAGCAGGACGGACAGGGGGTCGGCGGGCGGCACCGGACCAGTCTCGCACCCGCCTCCGACAGCGCTCGGCAGCGCCTGCCCGACCCGCCGGATAGTCGGCACGTCGACCCGCGACGAGGGACCTTGGTCCCCGGATCCCGCAGAGTTTGAACCACATATTGTGGTTGTCAGAGCGACACGCCACCAGATGTTGTGGTCGTAGGTCCCACAGTTCCGCGCCGAGGCCGCCCAGGATGTCCGTGCCCAGTCAGAGCAACGGAGCCCCGAACGAGGAGAGCGTCATGTCCCCCACGCCCGCCAGCACCGCGTCCACGGCGACCGCCCGGGCGCGCGACGTCGACGAGCCCCTCGTCGACGTGGTCGGCACCATCGAGGAGTACCTCGACCGCTCCGACTGGCGGGTCAACGCGAACGCGAACCAGGGCTTCTCGCTCGGCGGCCTCATCCTCAACACCTCGGGCAAGGTCATCGCGAACTACTGGCTGTCCCGGGTGTACCCGACCGCCGTCGGGATGGCGCACCGCGACGGCGCGATGCACATCCACGACCTCGACATGCTCTCGGGCTACTGCGCCGGCTGGTCGCTGCGCACCCTCATCCAGCAGGGCTTCAACGGCGTCCCCGGTGCGATCGACGCCGCGCCGCCGAAGCACTTCTCCAGCGCGATCGGGCAGATCGTCAACTTCCTCGGCACGCTGCAGAACGAGTGGGCGGGCGCGCAGGCGTTCAGCTCGTTCGACACGTACATGGCCCCCTTCGTCCGGCTCGACGCGATGACGTACGAGCAGGTGCTCCAGGGGGTCCAGGAGCTCGTCTACAACCTCAACGTCCCGAGCCGCTGGGGCACGCAGACGCCGTTCACCAACCTCACCTTCGACTGGGTGTGCCCCGAGGACCTGCGCTACCAGTACCCGATGATCGGCGGGGAGGTCGTCGACTTCGCGTACGGCGAGCTCCAGGCCGAGATGGACATGATCAACCGGGCGTACATCGAGGTCATGACCGCCGGCGACGCCCGCGGGCGCGTGTTCACCTTCCCGATCCCCACGTACAACATCTCCGAGGACTTCGACTGGGACGGCCC